>NZ_JBIXJM010000001.1:0-15385 GCF_044752445.1 Wolbachia endosymbiont of Drosophila barbarae
GAGATACCGCGAATGAATCGCGGTATGACGTGTTGAAACAATCCGATAAGGTAAGCCTCGTCATCCCGCTACGTGTTAGCGGGATCTAGAGATACCGCGGCGGTATGACGTGTTGCTTGAGTCAGCTATAGTATTTCTTAAAATTAATAATAAATTTCTTGGCTAGCAAGAAGCTGTAAATTTTTTTGCGAGACCTAAGCCGCTTTTGATATAGCTAAAGGTTTACTGATGATTTGTCTCATTCCACTACCTGCTGACTTACTTTCTGCTTAGCATATCCATCAAATCAGATTCTTTGAGTTTACTATGGTCAACTTTACTGAACTTATTTACCATAGAGCTCATTTGATTATACTGCTTAATTAGAAGATTAATGTCAGTTACAGTTGTTCCGGACCCCTTAGAAATTCTAAGTCTTCTTTTGCCATTTAAAATATCTGGATTTTGCCTT
The DNA here is from genome assembly GCF_044752445.1 of Wolbachia endosymbiont of Drosophila barbarae. Classification (NCBI taxonomy): domain Bacteria; kingdom Pseudomonadati; phylum Pseudomonadota; class Alphaproteobacteria; order Rickettsiales; family Anaplasmataceae; genus Wolbachia; species Wolbachia endosymbiont of Drosophila barbarae. The sequence goes on from NZ_JBIXJM010000001.1 coordinate 452, forward strand.
TCTTTTTCAGTCATTGAGTTTATGATGGCTATATATTTTTTCACTTTATTGTCATCTGGCACACTGCTACTTAGCTTTTTTGTAAATGAACTAGGAATGAATTTCATTATGTTGCTAATGCCATCCATTTTACTCAGAGTTTTTAACATTCCCACTAGGTCGTTTAGGTCGAATTTACCTTTTTTCACTTTCTTTTGTAACTTATCAATTTCTTCCTGACCAACAATCTCAGCAGCTTTTTCAACCAATGAGACAACATCACCCATGCTAAGTATTCTTTTTGCAATTCTATCTGGATAAAAATCATCGAGGTCACTTAATTTTTCACCACAAGCAATAAATTTAATTGGACAATCGGCGATCATTTTCATAGAAAGAGCAGCACCACCACGTGCATCACCATCAACACGGGTAAGAATAATGCCGGTTACACCTATTACCTCATTGAATGATTTGGCAATGTTGACCGCATCCTGGCCTATCATTGCGTCGGCTACTAAAATAACTTCTGCAGGTGAAGCTATTTCCTTTACGGCTTTCAACTCATTCATCATATTATTGTCAATATGAAGCCTGCCTGCAGTGTCTAGTATTAATACATCATAATTATCGTTCTTTGCTGCTGCCAGTGCCCTTTTTGTAATTGTAATGGGCTTCTCATCTATTACTACAGGTAAAGTTTGCACATCTATTTGTTTACCTAGCACTTCAAGTTGTTTCTGGGCAGCAGGCCTATAAATGTCTAAAGAGGCAAGCATCACTTTTTTCTTTTGCTTTTTTAGTTTTAAAGCAAGCTTTCCTGAGGTAGTTGTTTTACCTGCACCTTGTAAGCCCACCATCATAATCACAGCAGGGGGTTTAACTGCTAGATTTAAGTCACTTTTCTCTGATCCGAGAACTGCAACTAAATTATCCTGTACAATTTTAATTATCATTTGTGCTGGAGAAACACTTTTTATGACTTTTTCCCCAATCACTTTATCTTTAATGTCGTTGATGAATTTTTTTGCAACTTCAAGTGAAACGTCAGCTTCAATTAAGGCTATGCGTATTTCACGCATGGCAAGATTAAAATCATCTTCAGAAATGATTGACTTTCCTCTCAGTTTACTAAATACAGAATTTAAACTTTCAGTTAACGATTTAAACATAATAGCATTAGTAGAATACTCATTAAAAAGAGAGAAGAAGCTGAAACAAAACTCACTGAGTTATAACCCAGCACTTCTTTAAGTTTAGTAATATTATTAAAGTATAAACCAGTAAGTGGATTAGTCAAGTTTTGCACTACGCTGGCAAACATTTCTCTAGTTTTAGAGACTAACTGATTGAACAACAAGACAATATAGGATATGAAAGTTCTAAAAATCCAATCAACATCCATTTTAAAATTTACTCTCGGGTAAAATAACTTGCGTAAAGGAATAAACAATAAAGTGGTACATAGTAACAAATTAAATTGCGACAAAATATTTTTTGTGTTGTACACAAAATCGAAAATCGAAGGTTTATTGTAAATAGGTAAGTAAGGATTGCCAGCGATTACGCATATAAATGCTAAAATAATCATAGTCATTTTGCCTCCTCTCTCTGCTAAAGGTTTTGACTTACTTTTTGCAATAAATAAGTAATAAAGAAACTTTAGCCCCACGCTTAAATAAAGCAGCAAATTTAGAAGCTTATATAAATTTTTATACCCTTTTAAGGCAACAGTGTTCATTTCAATTTCAGCTGTGATATATGATTTACTGATAAATCCAACGGTTCCAGGAAATGCAGCCATTGTAAGTATTGCGATTATAGCACACATGCCTTCCACTGACATCAGTTTACCCACTCCATTAAAACTAATTGTTTTTGTTTGTGAAATAATCGAATTACTGACCACAAACAATAATGATTGATAAACAAGAGAGAAGATTATATGCAGTATCAAAATTGGTATTGCTTTTTCCGAAGGACTGAGCAAACTTCCTGCAATAATCAGCAAGCCCATTTGTCCTACAACGTTATAGCATAAAAATCTACGAATATTTTGCTCAAGAGAAGCAAATATAATGCTGTAAATTGCAGTGATGGCGCCTACAAGCGCTAACATTTCAGTACAATCTTGCCATAGGTTATAAGTGTGTAAAAGCATCACTAAAAAAGAGACTTTAGTGGTAAATAAAGAGAGATATGTGGTGCCATGTAGCGATGCAGCAGGATATGCATCAACAACCCAAAATGAAAAAGGAAAACAAGCGCAGTTTATCAATAAACCCAAAATTATCAGGTTAGTGCTTTGAAGTGCCAATCCTGCTATTAATATAACTCCAACGAAAAAGTGTACACAAGCGTACCTTATTGCAGGTCCACTATCTCTACAGCTAGCTGCGATAATAAAAAATGCACTGATGGTCATTAATTCACAGAATATTATAACCAATATCATATGTTCAGATAAAACTGCATAAAGTGAACTAATAGTGTAAGCAGCAAAAGATAGCATCTCTGAAAAAGTCAAATTTTGTGCTGGTAGAACAGCTAAAAATGCAACTGATAAAAAAGATATTAGTATGGTACGAAAAGATAAATCAAAATCTAGAATTGGGAGAGACCAATTTACTGCAATGCTCAAATTTTCAGGTAATTTTAGGACTATAACTATTAATACAGTCAGTAGAAGTAACAGTGACGATTTATAAAGTTGCACAATAATTAAAACCAATATGGTTTATGCTATCTCAATATATGAATAAAATCAATTTGCATATTAACCACTAATTAAACTAATTATCATATAATTATATCAGAGTTTAGAGGGTTATAGAGAAACCGGTCAGATTAGGTTTTTAATCTAATCTGACCGATAGCTTTAATAGTGAGGTAAGCTTTAATATAGCACTCCTAATTCATAACGCTACACTCGTGCATAATTTATTTTTAATTTGTGCACGAGCGTTAGTAAATTATTTACTTTTTGAAATAAAATTTGGCATCACTTTAATATTGAGACTTAGTAAACCTCAGTAGGTCTGCCAGTTGGGCCCATAAGAATTATTTGCTCGCCTTCTCTTAAGTGTCTGCATAAATTAGTGGAGCCGCCGATTTCCAGCACAATAGTGGAAATAATTCCTTTTTTTTTGTCTACTTCAGTGCCAGTCACAGCTATACCTTCCATAGCAAGGTTAGTTTTTCTGCTATTGGTTTCAAAATTTTGCAACCTAAAAAATTGTCCAGGTTTAAAATTCTTTGCCGCAAGAGGTGCTTTAATCACTATTTCTATCACTTTATCTGTTAAATATTGAACTTTTATGACTTTTGCAGCGAATTGCTCTTTGATTCTATTGAAGAATTCTTTGTTAGCCAGATCTTCAATGCTTGACCACGCATTTTTTTTCTGGCCCACAACATCACACACTGGAATGACAGAAACGAAGCTATTAACTCTATTCAAAAGCTGGGAAATAATAGGGTAGCCGTTCTTAGCACTTGCCATAGCTTTCACGACGCTACCGCTATACGAAGGGTGAAGATCACCAAAAAAGCTGATTGTTTTATTGCCTTGCTTATACACTAATATTCTATCTTTATTTTGCATTTTTGGAGAAAATATTGGATCTATTTCTTTTCCCAATGAATTCAATTGAGTAAAATACCCATTACTTAATTTAAAATGCTTTTCATCTTCTGTTGCAATAACCGTATTTGGCTCAGTACCTGCTGCTATAAAAATAGAACGTGCTTTTATACGTTTGATTTCGCCGGATTTTGTGTCTATCAGTTTTATTGACTCAGCATGGTTATATTTATCCGTCACAACTTCAACTGGCTCTAAGTTTTCAATAAAGTAAATTCCTTCTGACAGTGCATTTTGCACCTCTTCGCTATTTAATCGATAACTCGGTGAATCTTTTAGCTCTTTTCTATATATAACTTTCACTCCCCCGAGGCTCTGCATCAACTCTAATATTTTTATTTCTCTACTCTCTTTTTTTGCTAATTCTTGCTCTGCTTGGATCAACTTTGCATGCGATATGAGCCCATTCGCAATTTCGTGCTCTTCTTCTGTCCAATCTTTTTCAACACAGTCCTTTCCATACTTATCAACTAATATCTCATAACGAAGAAGAAATTTTTTTACTTGAATTGGATAATACGCTAAAGCTTCAGTGGCAGTGTCAATCGCAGTAAGCCCCGCACCTATGACAACTATCGGCATGCGAACTTGCAGATTTGCTATAGAATCGAATTTAAGAGCGCCAGTCAGTTGTAACGACATCAGAAAATCAGATGCCATGCGTACTCCACGAGCTAGTATGTTTTTTATTTTGATCATTCGTGGCTTACCAGAGCCAAGTGCTAGGGCGATGTGATCAAAACCCAAGTTGAAAGCATCATCAACATTAATCGTGCCACCAAAACGAATGCCTCCATAAAGTGCGAAATTCTCACGTCTTTCCAGCAGTAATCTAATAATCTTTAAGTAATTCTTATCCCACCGAGAAGTAATGCCATATTCTGCCACCCCACCAAACCCATCTGCCGTGCGTTCACTCAATTTTTCGTGTTTGAAATCTTTAATTAGCTGGAAATTATCGATCAAAGGTTCAATCTTTAGTCCATCAATGGCGATAACGTTATGCCCATCATTCAACAAATGATGAGCTAAATTAAAACCAGCAGGACCAAGGCCTACAACTAGAACGTTTTTTCTGGTGTTTTCTCTTGGCAATGAACGCTGAAAATTTAAAGGATTCCAACGGCTGAGCAGAGAATATATTTCAAATCCGTACGGTAAACTGAGCACATCATCCAGAATCCTTGTTTCAATTGCTGGCACATTTACGGGTTCTTGTTTTTGATATATGCACGAATTCATGCAGTCATTGCATATTCTGTGTCCAGTAGCCGCGCATAATGGGTTATCTATCATCACAATTGCAAGACTTGCTATGCTGTACCCTTCGCTTTTCACCAGATTCATTTCTGATATTTTCTGCTCTAGTGGGCAGCCGTGCAGTTCAACTCTAAGTGGAGACTTTTTGAAAGTATTGTCATCATTAATTAGCCCCTTTGAGCAGCTATCCTTACTTTGCTTATGACAAAATATGCAGTAATGAGCATTATCCAATGCTTTATCTAAACTAGCCTTTTCACTTGTTAGGTCAAAACCGTATCGTCTTTTTACTTCATTTGAATACAGCACTTCAACTTTGTCTACTTCTTTTTTAGAAAATGGTATGAGGTTTTCGTGGTCAATTTTTTTATGTATGCTAAATAATATGCTCTGTTTATTTTTTACTCTCCACACTGCATATTGTGCTGCAAGTTCTATTTCTTCTTTGTGATTTTCTTTATCTTCAAACCAATGCATCACCTGCTCAGCAAAATTTTTTTCTGTTGTTGGCAAAGTGAGAAAATGACTTAGGTTGTTAGTAATATCTATATTCGCCACATTAGTGTATTTCTTCAATGCATAGCGTTGGACAAATAATCTTTTGCACTTATATATTACAGCAAAGTCATTGTGCTTTTTCTTTAGCTTCTCTATTTCTTTTTCAACATTGAAAAGTTTTGCAATAAATTCATCAAGTAAATATGAGAGGTCTACTATTAACTGACTATCTGTCATCCAAGTAGCTGACCGTCCTTCTTGTTTTCTAGATCCCAGTGTCAAGCACTGGGATGACGGGGGGTGACACTGGGATGATGGGAGGTGACACTGGGATGACATCGAAGAAGAAGCTGCTTTTTCTCTTGCTTCAATTAATGAACAAAACAAGCTCTCATCACATGATTTGATATAATTCAAAAATGTCTCATCTAATTTTATTAATCCATTGCGAGTATATAGATTAGAAAATGAGATGTTGAAATTCAGCTTCATTGCTATACTATACAGTGTACATGCTGTTTCTTACAGATGAAGATTTTATTTATTTTGCAATACTGCTGAGATTGTTGCTTCTGCAACTTTTTCTTCGCTAACAGATGCAATACACCTAAATTTGTGTACACCTAAACACACACTTTGAATGTTAGCTTGAAGAATCAATGTGTCCCCTGGAGTAACTAGCTTTCTGAATTTTGCATTTTCAATGGATCTCAAGTAAACAACTTTATTTTCTATTGTTTCTTTACCTAGAACACATATAGCAGATGCCTGAGCTAGAGATTCAATTATCAAGACTCCTGGCATTATTGGATGACCAGGGAAGTGGCCAATAAAAAATGGCTCATTGAAAGTCACATTTTTGATTGCTTTTATACTTTTACCAGGATCACACTCTATAACTCTATCTACTAAGAGAAACGGATAAGAATGTGGTAATATTTTTATAATATCACTGATATTAAATTGCATAAGCCTACTCAATGACTTTCAAAGCAAATTCAGGTATTTTCTTGTTTATATTGTTTAATACCACATCTGATAAATCAACTTCATCCATGGAGTATAAAACTTGGTTCTTTTTTGAAATAAATAGTACCAAATCTATGTTGTTTTTTTCTGCCGTTTTTTTAGCGACTTCTTTTATCTTGTTAAAAACACTCTCTACTGCGTCTCTATAGCTTTCTTCTAAATGTAACATTTTTTTAGCGTAATTATCTCTAGTATTTACAGTGTGCTTATTAAACTGTTCTGTCTTTTCTTTTTTTGCTTCTTCTGACAAAAGTTCAAATTCTTCTTTTGATGGCTTAAGTTTTTCTAACTCACTTTCAAATTCTTGTTGTAATCTAGAATTCTGCTCCTTTATTTGTTGTTGTATATTTTGCAGAGCAAGAGATTCATTGATGACTTTGTCACTATCGATAATTGCAGCTTTTGTGTTCTGAGGTTGATATCCTACAAACTTATACCCCACAAATAAGGAAATAATTAAGGCAATAACTGATATAAATAACTGTATATATTTCATTCAAATCCCCGCTTCAATAGAAAATTTAACATTTGGTGATGGTATTATATCATAAGATTCCTTTACTAAAGGAAACCCGAAATCCAATCTAAGTCTACCAAAAGGAGAAAGCATTGAAAAGCCAAAACCTGGTGACACTCTCGCAAGCTTGCTATCGTAGTATTTCCCTTCATACTTCTTATTTTTATCATCTAAGCCAAAAAGTGTTGCATAGTCAACAAATAGTGAGCCTTTGATACCAGCATAGTCATATAGTTTTGGTAGAGGAAAATCCACTTGCTGTGTTAGATTAAAATAAGTTTTGCCTCCTAATGAGCTTTTATTTTTGTCTTCTGCTCTTGGTCCAATACCGGAAAGGTCAAATCCTCTAATCTCATTACCCCCTTTAAAAAAGTGCTGGCCAATGTTTAGATTTTCATCAGTATAAGAAAAAATATGACCTGCCGCCATCTTAAAGCGTAGCGTTATATCATCGTCAATTTTGCTTAATATAGGGTGCGTATAAAAAGATAAGAATTCAGATTTTAGGAAATTCACGTTTCCTCCCAATCCTGAAATATCCTGACTTAAGCGCAGTAAATACCCTTCTTTTGGAGCATATAGATTATCCAGTTTATTATATGCCAACGTGTATCCCACTGATGAAATCTGATGTTTACCTTTTCGGTCCAGTATTATTTCAGAGATATCGGTGTCTTGTCCACCCTTATTATCCATGTGTATATGATTATACTTATAAGAATAGCGAAGGGAATTAGTTAAGTTCTCTGTGACTTTATATGATAACTTTGTAAAAAATCCCATATCGCAACTATCAAAAGTAGTGTTTGGTTTATCTTGTTTTTCATAAAATACACCCATGCCTAGTGACGTATCAGAATCGTTAAAATTATTTTCAACAAACTCTAAATCAGTAGAAAATACGTATTGACTTTTTTCAAGAGCAAAAGAGAGCTCTTTTCCAGTACCAAATAAATTACGGTCTTTGAGGTCAATTTTAATCAATGCTCCACCAGGAAGAGACACACCTCCTCCCAAATACAACGAAGTAGTGTTTTTTTCTTTAACACTTAAGTCAAGATTTACTGCATTATCATTAACTGCATAACTATTTACTTTCACTGTTTCAAAAAAATCACTACTCATTAGTTTTTTACGTGACTTTTGAATCTCAGATATATTGTACGCATCACCTTCTGCTACACTTAGCTTACTTCTGATCACTTTATCTAAAGTGCGATCGTTACCATCAATTGTAATTTGATTTATATAAATCTTTTTACCCGGCAGCACTCTGTAGGTTACATCTACAACATTGTCACGTTGTGCATACTCTGGATTAACTTTTGCAAATATATATCCTTTCTCATTTAAATATTTGTTTATTTTTTCTACTGTATTATTAATTTTAACTCTATTAAATATCTTATCGTTTTCCTCTGTTATAAAATCCAATATTTCTTCTTTTAGGCTCAAATCCTGAATTTCAGTTTCAATATTAACCTCATTATTTCCAAATAAATACTGCTGTCCTTCGTCAATCAAAAAAGTTAACTCTGTTTGATTGTTATTATCAACCTCAACAATTGGTTGAATATTATTTTGAATATATCCTTTAGATGAATAAAAATGATCGAGCAATTCTGTGTTAATCAATAGATATTGCGGTGAATAATGATTTCCGCCTTTAAAAATAGCTCTAAATAACTTACTAAATATGTCATTACTATGTCTTTTGATAACTTGCTCTAGCTCATTTTCAGAAAAGTTTTTATTGCCTATAAATCTTATATCCTTAATTTTAGAGGTTTTGCCTTCTTTTATTTTAAAAATTAGATTGACCCTATTGCCATCAAGCTTATTCAGGTCATATTCAATTTTAACACCAATCTTACCGTTATTTCTATAAGTAGTGACTAAATTCACTAAATCGTTTTGCAATTTTGTTTCAGTTAAAATAGTTAGCGACTTTGATTGAATCACATTACTTAGCAGCTCTTTGCTGTTAAATAACTTATTGCCTTTTAACACTACCTTGTTAATCAGTGGATTTTCTTGAATTTTTATTACTAAATTTTTTTTATCATCTATGTAAGCATTAACACTAGCAAATAACTTTGTTTTATATAGATCTTTTATAATTGAGTCTATATCATCGTCGTTTATATAATCACCAGATTTTAGTTTTATATAGAACCCTATTGTCTGGTTGCTTACCCTCTCATTACCAATACATTTGACATCTTTCACCTGCACTTTTTCCGCAGTTCCTAAAGCAACAAGCAGGGCAGGAAAAGAAATAAAAACCACTACCAGTATATAAAATAGCTTTTTCATATTTTATTTCAAAAAAGATCCCTAATATCATTTGACATTCCAGTTGCCATAAGCAAAAACAACACTAAAGCACCAAAAATAGCTGCATATTTTTGACATTTCAAGCTTAAATCCCTACGTATAACCGCTTCTATGATATAATGAAATAAATGCCCACCATCTAGCAGTGGTATTGGCAGCAAGTTAATTGCAGCTAAATTAGCTGAAATAATTGCCATGAAATACACAACCATAACGAACCCCTTTTTAGCTGATTGCCCTGAATACTTTGCGATTTTTATTGGCCCACCTATTTCATTGATACTCCTTTTACCAACAATAATGTGAAAGAGAGCTTTGATCGTTAAGCACATAGTGTGGTAAGTTTCACTTACTGATAAGCTCACAGCCCCAAGAAAAGACGACTGCTTTAATGTATTGACTGAAATAATCCCTATAGTTTCTCTTTCTATTGTGTTGCCAAAAACGTCTTTGTCCTTGATTATTAATGGAGTTAAACTGGTCCTGTGCTTCTCATTATTTCTGCTATACTCAATCTCCATTCTTATTTTAGGATTCGACATTATCACACGTGAAATATCTTCAAAGTATTTTATTTTATGCTCATTGATTTGTGTAATAGTGTCACCTGGCAACAAACCAGCTTGCTTAGCTGCACTACCTTCGATTACATTTTCAATCACCGGTGGAGTGCGATAATAACCTGCTATGCTAAAAAATATTGTAAAAGCTATAACAGCAAATACCATGTTTGCAAAAGGCCCTGCAAAAACTACTGCTGCTTTTTTATGACGCGGTTTTGTATGAAATGAATACAATTTTTCTTCTTCCGTTAATTCTTGTTGATCAGCTGGGACACTCGCTGCATTAGTATCTCCTAGCATTTTAACATAACCACCCAATGGAACAACGCTTAATTTCCATCTAGTTCCAGACTTATCGTTAAAACCAAAAATTTCAGGACCAAAACCTATGGAAAAAGATTCAACTTTAACTTTGCATGCTTTGGCAACAACATAATGCCCATATTCATGCACGAATACTATGACAGAAATTATTAAAGAAAATGATAAAAAATAATATATTCCATCGCTAAATTGATGGATAAGATTAGAAATTAATTCCACCTGTATATTTAGATCTTAACAAAATGTTAAGTATATTAAAATGCGCCTCGCTTGACAAGTATTTAGTTTAACTTTTAAATTAAAAAAAGTTTAATTGTAATGACAGATACCTCACTACTCAGAAGAAAATTAATATATAGAAGCTGGCATAGGGGTTGCAAAGAAACCGATATACTTTTAGGGCATTTCGCATTGAAATATCTTGATAAATTTTCCTTAAGCGAACTAATCGAATACGAAAAAATAGTTGATCTTGATGATTACGAATTATATTGTTACATAACTCGTAAGACAAACCTCCCTCCTGGCTTGAATAGTCAGATAGTCAATTTAATTGCTTGCTTTATTGAAGCTAATCCTTTATGCACTCAAGATTAGTGATAATCTTATTTACCTTATCTAGTACCTCAGTATATTCTATTCTTTTCTCGTTTCTATACTTTTCGCGCTCTTGATTTACTTCATCTAATCGCTTTGTTAATTCTAAAATTTTATCCTCAAGAATTAGTGCTGCAAGTAAGAAATTTAATGCATCCGAACCCTTACCTCCAGTTTTTTGAGATACAGAACTAACTAACTTGTCAAAACTATTAGCAAGGCGTAATAAATGATTCCCCTTCCCACTTTCGCAAGATATTTTATATGTGTTATTACGTATAACTATTTCTACTACTTGCATATGGTGCTAAAAATTTCTATCGTACAGTATAAACTCAAACCCCTACTTTCATCTTATTTATGGTATAAATTTTTATTCATTTATCAAATCAGATAATTTTTTACTGCTACGAAAATATGTTTTAAAGTATTGATTCTTTGTAAACTTCTGTAACATTAAATGGCTTGTTTCTTTCAAGTTATAACTTCTAACTGAAAAAGAACCAAACCCCCTAATTTCAACTCTATTATGATGTTTCAATGTGCTTGAAAGTATCCCAAAAAATCTATCAACTATAGCTGCTATAACAATCTTATCTAAAAAAGGATGTCTTTTTGCTACCCTCGCTATTATATCAGACTTTGTTGCCATTTATATGAAGCCAAAATAAGTAAACCTTATCACTTAGCAGATAATGCTATGTTATATTCTTCAACACCCAATACTTCAACTTCTATTTTTTCTGATATAGAGAATTTTTTATTCTCTGGTAAATGCTCTTGATCTATTAGAAGGGTTACATCGTTCTCAACTTCAACGACTAGTCGATTATCTTCTCTCTTACCTACAATAACCTGTATTTTATCACCTACCTTAACTTTCTTTATCAGTTCTTCAAGAGGATCATACTCTATTTGTTTTATTCCAAGATAAATTCTTGTCCGATTCACGTTAGCCCTTATTACTTTTGCTTCTATTTTATCACCTACATTATACTTCTTTATCTCATCTGAACCATTTTTAGACCAACTAAAATCTTTCACATATATTGTCCCTTCTACGTTCTCATCTATTTCAGAATCACCGAAAGCAACAGATACATATGAGCCGGTATTATTCTTCACTTCACCAGAAACAATAGAACCAGGAGGATATTTATTGATAAATACTTGCCAAGGGTTGTCTACACACCTTTTCATGCTTAAACTCATCCTACTCTTAGCAATGTCAATACTGAGAATTTTTACATATACTTCTTGTCCCCTTGTTACGAGACTACTAACTGGTAAATTACTCTTAACCCAAGTTATTTCTGACGAGTGCACTAAACCTTCAATTCCAGGTCTAAGCTCAACAAATAATCCATAATCTTCTATGCTTGTTACATAACCCTTATGCACACTATCAACTGGATATTTTGACTCTGCATCTTGCCAAGGGCTATCTTCTAGCTGCTTCACACCCAAGGAAATTTTAGCATTTTCCTTATCTATTTTTATAATTTTAACTTTTATAGTCTGACCACAAGTAAAAACTGCAGACGGATGACTTACCCTACTCCAAGAGATATCTGTAATATGTAACAATCCATCTATAACTCCCACTACATCTGATTCATGAATACCGACAAATACACCGTAATGAGTGATACTTTTTATTTTCCCTTCTATTATATCGCCTTCATTTAAAGATTCTAAAAATTTAATTTTTTCACCAGCGTGCAATTTTTCTAACACCAGCTTTCTTGATACTACAATATTGCCCTGCTTCTTATCCATTTTAAGCACGATGAACTTTTGTTCAGTTTCAATAAGGTGCTTCGCATCTTTTACTTGCTTCAAATCCACATGACTCAGCGGTAAAAAAGCGCTTATTCCGTCACCAAGATCAACAATAAAGCCACATTTAATTGAGCGTTTAATAACTCCGCTTACTTCAGCCCTTGTAACTGTATCTTCTTCCAACTTATTCCATTTTTCGTCCCTAATTGCTTTTTCACGACTAAGAACAACATTACCATGATAATCTTCAATTCTTTCCACATAAACTCTGATTTTCGAGCCAATAATGACCTCATCATTACAACCGAGTTCCTTGATCAGAATTCTCCCGTCAGATTTTAAACCAATATCAACCACAACGTCGTTAGGGTTTATTCTTGTAATTACACCTTCTACCACATCTCCTTCTTTAATTTTGTTAACAAAAGAATCTTCAAACAAGGTATTATCTTGATCTTCAAATTGGCCTTGACATATCTCTTCTATAAATTTGTTTGATGATAGCTTTCTGATAGTAACCGGTAGATTTACGACTGGATTATTATTATTCATACCTTTAACTTAAACTTTATTAGAACTCATATATTATATAATATTAACAATTATTGACAAGTAATTTTTCATTAACTCATTTCGAGAATTGTTTAAGCTATATAAAATATAGTGAGAAAATTATATATGTATCAAGAATATGCTATTTAAGAATAGCAAGTGGATTAGATCGTTCTCCAGAAGGTCCAGGCTAAAACCTGATGTTGATGAAATATTGGAAAAATATTCTATTCAAAACAGCAAGGAATCTATAGAGAAAATTGTAAATTCACAAAAAAGAATATGGGTAGAAATAGGCTTTGGCAACGGTGAAAATATGCTTTACCAGGTGCTCAATGAACCTGATCTATTATTTATAGGATGTGAGCCCTACTTAAAGGGGGTTTCTCGCTTGCTAACAAACATAGAAATACAGAACATAAAAAATATTTTAATGTGGACAGAAGATGCAAGAGAATTGATTGCAAATTTTCCTGATAACAGTGTTGAAAGATTCTTTATTCTCTTTCCAGATCCATGGCCAAAAAGAAGTCACAATAAAAGACGATTAATTAATACGGAATTTTTAAATTTATTAGCAAAAAAAATACTTATAACAGGGGAAATATTCATTGCAACCGATCATCAGGACTATGCAGAGTGGATAGCATCACATATAAAGCAGTGTAACTCTTTAATCTATAGGGAAGACGATTTCACAAGTTATACTCTTACAAAATACCACAGAAGAGCGCTCAAAGATCAGCGTAAAGTGAGGTTCTTTAAAGTAAGTGTTATTAATAATTTGCAGACTATGGATCAATAGAGTTTTTGCATATCTCTTTTACGTTAACTATAGATTAAAAATAATAAAAAAAGAGGGAGAAATAGAGTAAATTCCTTTAACTACTTCTCCTTATGAAGGAATAGACTTCTTGCATAACCCAAACTAAGTAGGAAAAAGGTATCATCCAAGTAGCCCCTTTCTCGTCATGCCGCCGCGGCGCTAACACGTAGCGGGATGATGAGGCTTATCGTCATGCCATCGCGAACCGTCATACTGTCACGGTATCTCTTAGCCGCTAACAAGTAGCGGGATGACGGTTGTCAGGTTAGCTGTTATCCCAGTTTTTGACACTGGGATGACAACGAAGGGCTACTTGGATGACAGGGAAGGATGCTGGAATGAAGGTTTTTCAAATTGTCGATAAACCTAAATCTATAATAACTATTTGCCTTTTTTCTAGGTTATGCAAGAAGTCTACTGAATAACAGTAAGATTTTTCAATCCTGTTCCACAGCAAATTTTAGTGCCATGTGAGTAGTTATGGTGCTGTTAACAATCAAAATAACAAAAACTAAGATGGTGATTAGTAGTGTATAAATATTCAAGGATAAATTTTCAAATTGAGTTAGCATTTTAAAATACACAAAGGTTGGCATTATCATTGGCAAAACAAGAATTTGCGATACTCCTGATGCTAAGTTGTTTCGACCAATCATCAATGCATTTCCAGTAGCTGAAATATTAATGATTATCAGCGTATTAAATAATAAAGACACTCCAACTGCTATTGAGTGTTCAATACTATTGCCTAGAATTGCAAAGCTGAATATGGAAGAAATTACTGAAATCGGTAACCCAAATAATAACCAGTGAGCGAAAATTTTATAAGCAACTATAAGCCTAGAAGAGAGTGGCTGTACAAAGATTTGCTCTAATATTCCATCATGATAATCAGATGTAAACAAATTATTTGTAGAAATCTGCAAAACAAATGTAGCACATATCCATGTTAATGTTAACATAACTTCTTGTTTATTGTTGTTTTTAAGTGTAAATGAAGATAAACTTAACATTATGATAAAAACAC
>NZ_JBIXJM010000002.1:0-786 GCF_044752445.1 Wolbachia endosymbiont of Drosophila barbarae
CGAATCCTTTCGTCGTGCTGTTGATTCTGCCTTCCTATGACCTGTTCGAACTATTATGAGAAATGCTATACTTTTATAAACGTTACATTGCTAATCCATAAAATTTTTCTATTTGCTCACTCCATAACATCGGTATTTCTTTTAAATCCACTAACCTCAAACTCCTTGGCTGCCTCCCATTTACTATATCTTCCTTAATCTTTGGTGCTAAATAATTCAGCCTTAAAATTTGTTGTATTCGTCTTGTACCTATATTAATTTTGGTACTCAGTTCTCCTACACTTTCGTATTTTCCTTCCTCCAGTTGCCGTTTCCACAGGTGGGCTCTTACCACTGCTTTGAGTAACGCATTATTTGTTTTTCCTTCTGGCTCTACTACTGTGCATTTGTTTCCTTTCTTTTTTATTGGTGTAAATTCCACCTTATCCTCTGAACTCACCTCTATTCCATCTTCTTTCACTAATACTGTTTTTATTAACTTTTTCACTACTTCTTTCTGCTTTCCAAAACTTAAATTTTCCCATAACTTTTCAAATTTTTCTTCGGTCTTTTCTTTCCAATTTTCATATAGCTGCTCTGTCTTCCTCATTACTTCTTTTTCCATTTCTCCAGCTATTATAGTTCGATTTACTGATTCACAATTCTTTCCCCTTAAATGATTGTTGCATACGTAATATCGATATCTCTTATTCTCCTTTTTTGCATATGTCAGCGTCATATTTATAGCTCTTTTCATAGAAGTCCGGATGTGATAAGATAAGGATAGAAGATGATAAGGAGGTTGAG
>NZ_JBIXJM010000003.1:0-549 GCF_044752445.1 Wolbachia endosymbiont of Drosophila barbarae
CGAAATTACAAAAACTGTTCACTTTTTTTGAAAAAATATTTTACAACAAATAAAAAACATGATAAAATAAGGCAAGGCTCTTTGTGGTAAGTAAAAATTTAAGGTAAAAGATAATTTACAAATGCCTCATAATCGAGTTTTAAGCTACCCTATGTGAGTAACTTAGGTCTTGGTGGTATAATTGTACCCTGGAGTCGTGTAATCACTTTAAATCCGCACTAAATGCAATTGTCTCAAAGTTGTATTTTTTTCATTAAATTTTAAGTAATGTTTTGTGGTAATCTCTCTAGGTCTTCTTTATTTCTATTTATCCAATATATTTTATATTTATTATTACTGTTATTATTTATTACTATTATATATAATATATAAGGGTTTTAGGAAGCTAGAATCCTCCTCACTGGCTGACTTTAGACACGTGATTTCTAGGAACGCTTTTAGGAACGTAGGTAAAAAAGCTAGCTCTCACGCAGAATTTAGATTCCTGATTCCTGATTCCTGATTCCTGATTCCTGATTCCTGATTCCTGATTCCTGATTCCTGATTCCT
>NZ_JBIXJM010000004.1:0-3316 GCF_044752445.1 Wolbachia endosymbiont of Drosophila barbarae
TTGCTTACTCTATACGTTATATTTACTGTCGTTGGCTATATGCTTGGAACAATACAGCTAAGTAAATTTGATTTCATTGTAAGAATGTTCAAGATAGCATTTATAGCTTTTGCCTTTAGCGATAGAAGCTGGGAACTTTTTGGTACAACTTTATCCAGACTTTTTATAGATGGTAGCACTTATTTAGTTGATAGTTTTTCTGGCTATGTAGGAGAAGGGGAGAGAAAATTTGCATTCTTAGACTTGACAGCAGGAGTATTATTCACAGCAGAAACTTGGCTAAAGTTTTTATCGTTGATGCTTTCTGGTCCTTTTGGCGTTATTGCATTTTTGGCAATACTCTGCGCTACTTATGCGTTTTTAAAATGCATTATTAGTGCTACATTGAAATATGTAATATCTACTGTTCTAGTAGCGTTTTTACTGTCATTAACACCTTTATTTATCGTATTTATTCTATTTCAAAAGACTAAACCCTTGTTTGATAATTGGATAAAAACGTTGGCTCATGTTTCATTAGAACCAGTCATTTTATTTTCATTTTTATCTCTTTTAAATCAGTTGATGTATTCAGTTTTATATAACCTCACAAATTTTTCTGCATGCTATCAATGTTTAATTAGCGTAAATTTCTTATCGTATGATCTGTGCTTGATGAAATCAATACTGCCTCTTGGATACAGTCCTGGCACTAGCGTTGATGTTGCACTCAGTACCGGAGAAAGGGCTGGTGGACACTTTGCAGCATTACCTATAGACCTAATCCAGGCGTTTACATACCTCATTATTGCCGGTGCAATGGAAGCTTTTGTTTCTATATCGGAAACTATGGTACAAACACTATTTAGCTCTGGTTATGGAGTTACTGGCGGTGTTGGTACAGTTGCTAAGAGCGCATCGCAAGCTATGCTGTCAACCGTTGGCCTTGATGATAAGACCCAAAGTATGATACAGAGTATCAAGCAGAAAATGAGTAAAGATCGGGGAAAAATTGAGGCTAAATTACCTAACACACCAAAGCAACCAGACAAAAAAGAAGATTCTAAAGGAAGTTCTGATAAAACAACGAGTGATAGACCTAAAACATTAAAACAATCAGATCAGCAAAAAAATTCTGATGAAACAATAAGAAGTGATCCTAGTGCTAAAGCTAAAAACAAGGAAGAAAATGGAGAGGAGTAAGATATGAATGATGTTATGGAGTAACTAATTAAAAAGATATTTTAAGTAAAGGTTTAGAAATTTATTCTGTATTTGGAAAAAGTTTAGATATGCAATCACGTTTAGGCAAATGTTGGTTTAGGGTATTACTTCTTGCAGCTTATGTGCTGATCACAGGTTGTAGTAAGAACGATATGCCTTTTCCAAGGTGCATATCTGCTGACTATTTTGGTCCTGAACCTATTGCAGTAAGCGCTCATTTTTCAAGCGATCATGATGCTTTTATTCCAGAAGGTGAAGATGAAAGCGTTATTGATCCTGACACTGGTGAAATTAATTCTGGTTTTCACCATAACCAAGTGGTGAAGTGGAAAGATACTGGATTAGAAACCAATGGAGATAGCTTAATAGTGCGAGTAAATGGTGCATGGACATCTTGGAGTAATAATAACAAGAAGGAATCTAAAAAAGGCAGTTATACCTTACAAAGCTTGGAGCAGTTAAAATATGCAACTAAATTTGAAGGTAAACAAAGTGATAATAGTTTACCTAATTTTCACTTAGTTTGTAATGATTATAAACCTAGCATACAAAAATTTTCAAGTAAGTCTGATACAAGTTGCACTGTAAATTGCAAGTGCATTAATGAAGATGATAGCGCAAATACAGTATCACGTGGTGCTCCATGTTGGTTTACCAATGGTCATGGTGCTTATCTTTTGTTTCAAACGGGGAAAGATGATCCTAACGAAAATCTAAAGTTAATGCGCGATCCTCAATATCCTACTGTACATCTAGGTTACAACTCCGTGGCAGAAAATGGGAGCGGTCTTTTTACTTTAGACAGAGATAGCACTAAATTAAAAGACAGAAATTGTAATGAGTTGAAGTTAAAAAAGGGATGGAAAATATATGTAAAAATATTAGATAGATATTACTTAGATAATGTAGGTGGCTACTCTTTTGAGTTCTTAAGTGGAGTGCAGCAGCCAAGTAGTTTTGGGTTTTTTGATTACATTTATAACTATCTAAAATGTGTATTATTGATTAACGAAAATTGCAAAGAACATTTTAATAGCAATGATCCTGCAGTTGCACAAGCTATGTTCGAAAATATAGCTGAAAAAAGTACGAGCTTTCACAATTTTGTTCTTTCCTTGCTTGTTCTATTTGTAATGATTTCATCGCTTCTTTATCTTTTTGGCATGATACAAGAAACTAAGCATGATATGCTCATCAGAATGATGAAAATCACTCTAGTAATAGTGCTTATATCTCCTGGAAGTTTTAGATTTTTCTATGATCATTTTCTTGTTTTATTCGTTAAAGGTCTTGAACAATTGATAAGTATAATTACTAATTTTGCTCCCAACATGAACACCGGAAGTATTGCTCAAGGAGATGAAGCTAAGTTGTTTAGCTTCATGGAGGACATGTTCAATAAGTTTTTTGCTTATTCTGTTTGGAAAAAGTTTGCAGCGTTTTTACATTACCAAATGTGGGCAAGCCTTCTTATGATACCGGAAATTTTCATAGGGATTGTGCTATACTTCTTGCTGTGCTTATATGCTTACATAATATTTCTCTCTGGTTTTATGGGTATAGCTTTTCTTATAGCCATTATGCCACTGTTTCTAATTTCTATTTTATTTTCACCGCTGAAAAGTCTATTTGAAGGTTGGATAAAATTCTGCATCAGCTTTTGTTTACAGTCGATTATGATATTTGCTCTCTTGTCATTACTGGCTTCCATTATAATGAATACCTTTTATAGGCAGTTAGGTTTTACTGTATGCTACAATAAATGGTTTGAGGTAAGGTTATGTGCTCCAAAATGGGTGTTTGGTGGTTTTTGTATCGTTGATAAGCAGTACTTTGGTTGGACCCCAGGGCAAATTTTCGTACCTTACACTCTTGGAGAAACTTCTCCGCTGAACGTAGATAAGAACATAGAAGGTATAGAAAAGATAAGCAGAGAAGGTGGTACAATAAAATTTACTGGCGGTGCTGGGTATATCCCTCTTCCACCGGATTACATTGAAAAAGGGTTTCGTTATATAGATTATCCTTTCTTTAACCCAATTCCTGGTACTAAAGAGAATCCAGCAGACCATTATATTGCAGAAAGTGATATGGTAGTAGATAATAGCTGTAG
>NZ_JBIXJM010000005.1:0-1640 GCF_044752445.1 Wolbachia endosymbiont of Drosophila barbarae
ATCCTTTCGTCGTGCTGTTGATTCTGCCTTCCTATGACCTGTTCGGACTATTATGAGAAATGCTATAATATTCTAAATCTCAGTATTTTATGGTGCAGGTTTTGATTTTTAAAACATTATACTTTGTGTAGGGTATAACTACACGCATCAAAGTGAAAGAAAAGCAAAATGATGAAGAAAATGAAAGTTTAAGTTTTCTTCAACGACTCAAGGAGAGAACTTATGCTTTAAAGCCTGTATTAGCAAGAGCCTTAATCACTAAATGAACAATGTCACGCAGAGTTTCATCCTCAATTTTTCTATATTCCCTCACTAGCCTTGATATTTCTTCGCTGCCTACATCGCTATGGAAGGCCTTATCATGTAAGTCTTCAGAGGCTTTGGTAAAAAAATACGACATATCAACCGATAGTACTTCTGCTAATTTATATAACCTATCAACTACAAGCCTAATCTCTCCGCTTTCATATCCTTGTACATGCTGAAATGAAATTTCAAGCTTTTTTCCTAAGTCTCTTTGACTAAAACCACACATTAGCCTTCTTTTCCTTATTCTTTCACCTATTTGTTTATCGATAGGATGTTGTATAGTCATTTTACGTATCAGGTAATATTAACTATGTATTATCACTTTGAGAAAAAGATTTTACCAATATATAAACTGCACTACGTAACCTTTTGCTCTTAATTTCGTTATATCCTTTGACTAACTTTAGTATTTCTTCATCATAAGCTTCATGTGAGTCAGTGTGCATATCAGTAAAAAAGTTAGCAACATCTATCGATAGTGCTTTTGCTAAATCATATAGTCTACTGGCCAAAACACAATTTGAACCATTTTCGTACTTTTGTATCTGTCTATACGAAACACCTATTCTCTTTCCCAATTCGGTCTGTGTCAAAGCACGATCTAACCTAAGTTGTTTTATTTTTTTACCTAATTGCACTTTTCACCTCTTATTCAAATTTACAACAAATTTTATGAAGTGGAAAAAAAGCTAGCAAAGTAATTGCTTTAATAATTTCTGCCTCTCGCTAATTAAATCGTTTGGCCTTACGTATTTTTTCTCAATTTCCCTCATCTCTTTTTCTCGTTCTGCAATGCTATTTCGTATTACTTCAGCCGAGTATCTGCTTTTGCCACTTGCAAACTCTGATCTTAATCTTCTAACCTTGTATTCGAGCTCAGCAAATCTTTCGTGTTGCTCAAGAAGTTCTATCATATGACTAATTTCAGAGTTTAGCTTTTTTTCCTCAACATCTCTTACAATAAAAGAAAGTAGAAGCTTATCTATTTGGTAATCAATATTTGGTTGAGCAGCAAATAGATCAATCATGGCTTTTACGTCAGTGGAATTTGCAACTAGTAAGTTAAAATTACTACATAAAAAACTATAGAATTTTATTGTCTTCTCAAGATAATTTTTCATATCTTGTGATAATTGCAATTCTTTGTGAATTCCTGACAGCAATATTTTTAATTCTTCCAAGTATTCTACATCAAAATCACCTACTTCTGTAGGTAAAAGGATCATTAGCAGCTTTTTTACAAGCTCAACATCATTTGACTTAACTGCATTATAAAGAGCTTTTTCTTTATCTTTTTTTAAATCATAAAGCTCTGATGAGTTATCTATGCT
>NZ_JBIXJM010000006.1:0-829 GCF_044752445.1 Wolbachia endosymbiont of Drosophila barbarae
TCGATACAACTAGAAGCCTGACGCTCACACTCGAGCCTCCTGAGCAAATCTTGTCTGGTGAGCTCCTCTACGCACTGCCTCTATTGCTCTGATATAGCTAAAGTGACTTACGATAATTTGAAAAACAAAAATTCGTCATTCCGCTACTTGTTAGCGGAATCTATACCGCGAATGAATCGCGGTATGACGTAGGACTGCTGTCATCCCAGTGCGTGACACTGGGATCTCGTTCCTTAACTTTATAGTGTAAATTATTTCAAATTGTGTCTAGCTGCAAGTATAATAATTTCCCTTTATAGATAAAGTATGTTGCAAATGTTATGCCAAAGAGTATAATAAAATCTATATCAAATACTTTACAAGAAAAAGTGGGATAGAGGCAAAAGCAAATATTAATAAGGATAATTTAAGAAAAGTGCATACTAGAGTTTGAAGAAGCAGTAAAAATAAAAAATATTATTGAAAGGTTAAATAGCACATGATATAATATATATATAGTGTAAAAATGTAAATAATTTTATTGACATCTTTACATTAATAATTCTTAAATATTTAGTACTGTAGAATTAAGTTTTATGAAGGAAGTAAAAATGGTGGAAAGCTTTTCAGGTAACAACAAAGGCAGTAATTTTATTGAGGAGGCAAAAATAATGGAAAATTTTTCAGATAATAACGGAAACGGTAGCTCGATCTTCCAAGGAAAAATCAGGGAGCAAGATTTCTCTGCAGAGCAGAAGCTAAATGAACTAAAAGCAGCCATAGAGGAGCTCACCAGACAAGATTTGCTCAGGAGGCTCGAGTGTGAGCGTCAGGCTTCTAGTTGTATCGA
>NZ_JBIXJM010000007.1:0-909 GCF_044752445.1 Wolbachia endosymbiont of Drosophila barbarae
GTTTTAAGAAACGTGTCATCAACACCTTTTTTAGTATAGATACCATTATCATCATCACCTTTTGCTAATTGTGGTATTAAAGCATCCACAACAGCTTTTTTTGCAACTTTTGTTGCAAGATCTGCAGTTTTAACAAACGCAGTATCTGCATCATTTTTAGTGTATACTTTATCGGTAAAATCAGTAGAAGCAATTATAGCATCCACGACATCTTTCGCTGCAGCTTTTGGTTTAAGCTCTTTAGCTTTGACAAAAGCAGTGTCTGCATCAGTTTTAGTGTAAACATCTGCAGTATTAGCTTTGTTGGCTAGATCAGCTGCACCAGCTTTCTCTCCTAGCTCAGCATCGACGTAATTCTTGTCAGCTTTTTTTGCCAACTCATCATTTACATTTCTTTTAGTGTAAACATCTGCAGTATTAGCTTTCTTTCTCAACTCATCATCCACACCTTTTTTAGTATATATACCTTTATCATTAGCACCTTTATTGAGTTCCACTATCAATTTTCCTAAAAAATTTTTGTTAGTTGCAAGGTTTTCTATTGTATCTATTGTACTCAATTTTTCACTCAACGCCATATCACCCTCCATTAATTACAAAAACCATAGCATGCATGAAAATAGTATAATTTTTGTTAATGCTAGATTTTACATAAGATTTCCTTGAAACTTGTTGTTTCAGAATTCTTCTCTTGTCATTCAAGTGTGTAGCAGATGATGTCATTCCAGTCTGGAATCCAGCCTTTATTATGCAGCCACTTATTTAAAGTTAAGTTTTCTGGATCCCAGTGGGCTTTGTTGCATCGCTAGCTATGATGGATTAAAGATAAAAAAGATAGGGAATATCAGTAGCTTATTATTCTGGTATTTATAACAAGAACGGTCAATGAATACCTAAATTTGAGTAAAA
>NZ_JBIXJM010000008.1:0-975 GCF_044752445.1 Wolbachia endosymbiont of Drosophila barbarae
CGGTTAGACATCAGAAAAATTCAGGGTGGTATTTCAAGGATGGCTCCACAGGAACTGGCGCCCCTGCTTCAAAGCCTCCCACCTATCCTACACAGAATGTCTCTGATGCCACTGTAAAGCTGCAGTAAAGGTTCATAGGGTCTTTCCGTCTGACCGCGGATACCCCGCATCTTCACGGGGAATTCAATTTCGCTGAGCCGATGCTGGAGACAGCGGGGAAGTCGTTACGCCATTCGTGCAGGTCGGAACTTACCCGACAAGGAATTTCGCTACCTTAGGACCGTTATAGTTACGGCCGCCGTTTACCGGGGCTTCAATTCAGTGCTCTCACACCTCCTCTTAACCTTCCGGCACCGGGCAGGCGTCAGGCCCTATACGTCGTCTTACGACTTCGCAGAGCCCTGTGTTTTTACTAAACAGTCGCTACCCCCTGGTCTGTGCCACCCGCCAATGGTTGCCCACTAACGGGTCTCGTTTATCCCGAAGTTACACGAGTAATTTGCCTAGTTCCTTCAGCATCGTTCTCTCAAGCGCCTTGGTATTCTCTACCAGTCCACCTGTGTCGGTTTCGGGTACGGTCTATATGCCAGAGCTATTTCCTGGAATGCGCCAAAAGCCAGTCCAATCCGATAAGGACTGACAACATATTGCATTCGTCACTTCTGGCAGGTTCAGGACTATTCACCTGATTCCCATCGACTACGGCTCTCGCCCTCGCCTTAGGGGCCGACTAACCCTGCGTGGATTAACCTTGCGCAGGAACCCTTGGACTTTCGGCGACAGTGTTTCTCGCACTGTTTGTCGCTACTCATGTCAGCATTCGCACTTCCGATATCTCCAGAGAGGGTCACCCCGTCTCCTTCACAGACCTACGGAACGCTCCGCTACCGCGCATACATAGTATGCACCCACAGCTTCGGCACGTGGCTTGAGCCCCGTTACATTTTCGGCGCAGGGTTTCTATTAGACCAGTGA
>NZ_JBIXJM010000009.1:0-2149 GCF_044752445.1 Wolbachia endosymbiont of Drosophila barbarae
AAAAAGCTGATATCTTATTATTGATTAATAATATAAGTAAAAAGACAGAAATCTATTGTAAGCAGCCAGGAAATGAAAGCAGGTGTACTAATTACAAGGAAATCATAGAAAAAGTAATTCTACAGCCAAGTTTAAAAAGTGAAATAAAGTCTTTAGTGCAAGATATAATTAGACAAGATGGGAGCTGCCAATCACAGAATTTTTATAAGGTAAATAGAAACTATCAAGAAAATAGTGATTACCAAAGGGTGCAAGACATACAGAGAGGTTATTTAATCAATGCAGGGGAAATCTTTATACTATTCTTGCTTTCATTTTTAATGTTCTCCTTACGCACGTTCGTACAACAAATGGGCTCAAGTATCGCTGGTGGTGGATTCAGCGTTTACAATATATCTAGTATGTATCAGGCATCGCCTTTGACTGGCATAATGGAAGGATTCAAACAGCAGTGGCAAAATTTTGCTGGTAGAGGACTTGAGTCTTTAGGCAGTTGGGCTACTCATTTACCGGATAGATTAGCCGGAGGTGCAGCTAATCTGCTGGGGAGAGTACCAAGAGTTGGAGGAGTGCTGAAATACGCTATTGATGTGCCACGTAAATTTGTAGGTGCTACTATTGAAGCAACAAAATTTGCAACATCACCTAAAAATGACGTTGATAAACTTGAGGAAAAGATCTACAGGGCATTTGGAGTTGATAAGGAAGATATTACACACAGAAGGATCGGTAAATATTTAGATTATTATAAAGGATACGTAGGATCACATTTGGGCTATACAATAGAAGATGCTATGAAGTTTACTTGGGAGCATGGCCTTGATTCTATAGGAGTTAGCCGCCGTACAGGAGAAAAAGATGGTTATCCAAATAACTTACTTTTTAGAGCAAAATCGCATAGGCAAGATTTCTTGAATAAGCTTCATGATGACACCATAGGCCGTAAGAGAGAACCAGAAAAAGACAATCCTGATCAATCAAATAAGGTAGAACGAGAGTTAGGCACGGAACTAGTAAGAGATAACCATGATCAGCCACTAGAAGAAGGCGCCCCTCTTCGACTACGAGGGGGAGGTCAGCCAGATAAGGTAGTACGAGAACTAAGCACAGAACAAGAAGACAAGCCTAATCAACTACAGCATGATCAGCCAACAGAAGAAGATAAGCCTAATCAATCAAATGAAGTGACACGAAATTTAGGCACGGAACCAAAAGGCCCAGATGAAATTGATGATTTTGGATCTGCTTTTGAAGGTATGGAAAAACGTGCTGAAAGAGAAGGCAGAAGAAATCAAAATAAAGTTTACAACCTCTCACCACTTTTTGAAATGAATACTCCAGAAGCTGTAGAAAAACGTGCTGAAAGAGCTAGAAGAAAAAAAGAAAGAGAAGATCGAGAAGGTGAAGTTTATAATCTTAAGCCTTTATTTAAAGAACCAAAAAATCCAGAAAGGAAATTACCGGAACCAATGAGGAAACCAGATGCAAAAGGAGATGAGAAGAGGATTGAAGATGAAGACTAATAAAAATTTCAAAGGCCTTGATTATTATAAATTGCAGCAAGACGATAATGGCAATATAAAGTTAAATGACTATGATGATATTTTTAATGCGCGTAGGGCAAGGGTAGATTTACTATTAGACAACACACCAGACAACAATATCGACCTCACTAGGTTAAATAAAGCTTTGAGTGAGAAATTTGTAGATAATCATGGTTTATTGTCTGAATTTGATAAGGAAGACCAAGAAATTGCGCAAGAAAGGCTTAAGGTGTTTAGTATTTTAGAAAGCCTTGAAGACCTTAAAAGCGTGAAAAGTGAGGATCTATTAGAGGTTAGTTTATTGCTATCAGACCTTAGCTTCATAGAGAGAAATGTTGTACTAAATACCGATCAGAATTCTGATCTAGCAGGATTTAAAAACCTATTTATTGAAAAAAAAGCATCTGGTGAAGAGTATAGTGAAGAAGAATGTAGAGGCTTTCTTGATAATATAGATAAAATCAATACTATAATTAAGTTAGAGTTAGAAAGCAGAATTGAAGGGCTAAATCATGATGAAAAAAATGATCATGATGATTTATAGCTCTTTTCATAGAAGTCCGGATGTGATAAGATAAGGATAGAAGATGATAAGGAGGTTGAGT
>NZ_JBIXJM010000010.1:0-1250 GCF_044752445.1 Wolbachia endosymbiont of Drosophila barbarae
ATAGATAGCTTAGAGGCAATGACTAATCACGCTAAAAACGCAATATTGAAAATATTAGAAGAGCCGCCAAAAAATTCTAAGATATTTATAATTAGCCATAAGCCATATGATATACAAACCACTATCTTGTGTAGGTGCTTTCAGCTAAATTTACTCCCATTAACTTATGATGAAACAAAGCAAGTTGCTTCATCTCAATGTAAATTTGATAATCAAACGTTTGACGAAATGATTACTTTATTTCCTGGAATGCCAGGAATGATAATAAATACAATAAGTAGTGATGCTTATGAAGCATACAAATGCTTTTATAAATTTCTTCATGATTTAAAGAATCCCAATATGATTAATAAAGTAATTAATAGCGAAATCGAACTAGAACTAGCATCATATATAATTCAGGCCTTCATTTTAGAAAGCATAAAGAGAGAGGTAAATGGTGTTGAAATTCTGCTAAGTCAGTGGAAAAAAATAGATGAACTTTTCGTTGCCGCAAAGCAACTCCACTTAGATAAAAAGCATGTTTTAGCTAATGTAGTTAATATCATGACATAAGTTTACAAAGTATAATACTTTTAACATAAATTCATGATAAAATTTTGTTAATTTAATACTCGAAGTATATAATTTGACTGATAATAAATTAACTGTATGGCAATCAATAGAAGTTTTGACGAAAGCCATATTGAACATGCAGAAAAAATTAAGCTTAATTAAGAATATAGCTTCAGATCAAGACATAACCCTAGAAAAAGGAAAGGAGTTGTTAAGTGGCATTTATGAAGCAAATTTTAAGCTAAACAAGACAATCAATATAGCTACTTTGCCAAAAATTGGCTATCATATGCTAAATGGTGAGCTTGTTGTACGTAATCATATTACGGAAGAGGAAGTAAAGATTCCTGGAGATTTTCATTACCTTAAAGTCGTAAAATCCGATCATGATAATTATAAATTAACGTTTTGTAATTTTTTAGGTAATGAGTTTTTTGAATATAAAAAGTATGATCCACAATATTCTGGTATTTCAGATGAATATAAATTTGTGGATTTTGGTAGTGTAAAAAAGACTCATAATCTAAAATTTAAGGAATACATTGGTCATGCACCTAAATTTTTTGCTGCAGAAGGGCCTATTGAGCCTGGATCCCAAAACCATGTAATTGATCTATTTGAGCTAGTAAAAAGTGGTAAAGGTAGAAAAGTGGGAACCTTTGCTGATGAATTTGGTTATTTTGATGATCAAAATA
>NZ_JBIXJM010000011.1:0-920 GCF_044752445.1 Wolbachia endosymbiont of Drosophila barbarae
CACTCAACCTCCTTATCATCTTCTATCCTTATCTTATCACATCCGGACTTCTATGAAAAGAGCTATATCTTCAAAAGCTTGACGGAAATAGAACTGAAACCCATCAATGAAAAGCATATACAAGTTTAAGTTGATAGAGAAAGAAAAATTATTCTTGCTATACCGTAAATACGTTCCAAGATTATACTAAAGTCTTTATTGCACTCAAAACCTTCGTTTTTCCTAATCTCTAGAATTATCAATGCATCATCACTTAACCAGCCTGAGTGAGCTAGTCCATTCAACGTTGATTCAACTAGATTGCTATTGTAAGGTGGGTCTATAAAAACTATGTCACATTTTGAAATAGGTTGTGGTAAGCAGTTAGCACTGCAGCAAATTAGCGTAACATTGTCCGTAATTCCAAAATCTTTTGCTGTTTTTTTAGGCAATTGCAAATTGTAATAATCTGAATCTACCATAAATGCATGTTTAGCGCCGCGAGAAAGCGCTTCAAATGAAAAAGAACCACTACCACAGAATAAATCAAGTACATTCAAGTTATAAATAGGTTTTCTTGAGGAAAGCATATTAAATATTGCTTCTCGGACAATACTCATAGTTGGCCGTGCAGCTAAATGCTTACCTGTAGTTATTTTTCTTCCGCGATATTTGCCTGCAATGATGCGTAGCATATTAAATAAGCTCCAAAATAATTAATTATTTATACTATATGATTAATGTCAATATGGCTTTAGCAGTTTAATAGAGAGAAGCTATCGAGTCGCTTGTAAGAAAAACACAAACACAAGACTCATCAGTTATCTTTTTCTGATTTGCCTGCTGCATTAATTGCTTGACCAATCTCATCTTGTATAGCATTTCTCATAATAGTCCGAACAGGTCATAGGAAGGCAGAATCAACAGCACGACGAAAGGAT
>NZ_JBIXJM010000012.1:0-3092 GCF_044752445.1 Wolbachia endosymbiont of Drosophila barbarae
TTTTTTTGTCATTTAATCTGTACAGAGAAGATAAATAAATAGCTTCAGTTTCATGATAAGGGGGCTGGCGGAGTTTGTCAAGTAAGTTTTTCGTTTCTATAGCTACTTGAATAACGGCTACAATGTTTGTACAGCTATGTACATAGTGCTGGAACCCAAAAAAAGAACCAAGTAGCCTTGGCTACTTGGATGACAAAAGGTAATACAAGAAATCTATTGGCTCTCGTATATCTTAGTGAAACTTAACAAGTTTATCTATAGTTTTAGTGATGATTCTTGGAGTATCCGGAGAAACTGCTGAGCTCAGCCTATTTAACCGCTCTATAGCGAACTCGCTATTCTCATTTGCTATGAAATCACATAAAATATTTTCTATATCCTTAGTAACACTTTCATGCTTTCTCAGAGGATGATTATGTGGATACCTACTGATGGTTTTGATACTGGAATACTCAACAAAAGCTTGATCCTTAAAAGCAAGTTGTCTCAATTTCTCTTTGAATTTTCCTTCCTCCTCTTTTGCTAAAAGGCGAGACTTTATCAGTGATTTTATAATCAAATTTATAGCTTGATGTATTTCAGAATGCACTATAACTTTAATGGTATTTTCTTCTACTATACAATCATAAATATTTTTTTCGCTCTGTAACGACTCTATTAATTTCTTGCTACTTTGTGAATTCAATTCCAAATTCTCCTCACTCATAGGAGTTATTATGAAGGTGTTCTTACTCACTCTGATGTTAAATTGTGGAGAGCCTTCAGAAAAGGAAAATGCTACATCCTTAAATTCAAGTGCATGATTGTATGCAGCAAAAAGGGTGTGTGCTATAACACTGCTGGGCACCTTCATTCCATGTTTACTCAGGTGGTTCAATACATTTTCAACCTCATGATATGTAAAGTCTGTATCTTTTAGCAATTCAACAACTTCTATGCCGTTGTGTTGTTTATACTCTATTCTCACTTCTTCTGTAAAAAGTGTTTTAGCTGCTATATGTTTATCAAGCACTGTGAAAATCTTGATGAAATTCTCTAAATCTTGTTTGTTAACTAATTCGATACTAATTAAGTTTCTGCTAATAATTGAAATATTTTTTGTCATTTTTTCCCACTAAAAAAACTCACTGAATGAATTGTATTTTTAATTCATTAAGAATTGTTTAAAGTGAGCATACTAGTTTTCATTTACGTATTACACGACAAAACAAGATAAAAAGTTACATAAAATCATCATGTGGTATAACACACTCTCCACATTCATCATTGCTGTTTGTGTAGGTTGTGACATCAGTGTGATTATCATTATTATTTAGCATATCATCCAACTTTCCTTCTTTTTCAAGATCCATCAATTTGTCACACCCCCCAATGTGCTTATCGTTGATAAAAATCTGTGGAACTGTTCTAACGTTATACTTTGATTTTATGTCGTTAAATAGATCTGAGTTTTTGAGCACATCAATTTCTTCATACTTCACACCTTTTTTATCTAGTAAATCCTTTGCCCTTATGCAGTATGGACAGCCCTTCTTTACATATATCACAACATTTTTCACAATTTATCTCCGTAGCTTACTAAAATATAGTTATTATATATAAGAAACATGTAAAAACATCAAATTGTATGAAAATTATTTATAATTGTGAGCAAGGAATAGAAAATAATATAGCACTAACCTTCGGAAATTTCGATGGCATTCATTTAGGACACGAGTTTGCAATTTCTACTCTAAAGAAGGTAGCACAAGAAAGAGGATTACCCTCTGCAGTTTTAACTTTTGAGCCTCACCCATCAACTGTTTTATTTGGTAGAAACAATTTTAGGTTAATAGACCAAGAACAAAAAAAGGAACTAATCAGCAGCTATGGTATAGATTACTTATATATTATTAATTTTAATAGAGGTTTTTCTGAGGTTAGCTGCGATGACTTTATCAGTGAGATTTTAATAGATAAATATGGCGCTAAACACATAATTGTCGGAGAAAATTGCACTTTTGGTCATAAACGATTGGGTAATATATTAACTCTAGAGAAATATTCTGAAATATATGGATACTCTTTGACTAAATTAGAGCCATTAACAATTGACGGCAAAATTTGCTCTTCTTCTTCAATAAGGGAGTATGTACAAAGGGGCGAAATAGAAATTGCTAATAAATTGCTCGGCAGGCCTTATCAAGTTTCTGGTGTTGTGACAAAAGGTGCATGTAGAGGTAGAGAAATAGGATTTCCAACCATAAATATTCCTATAGAAGATTGCATGATAAAACCTAAGTTTGGCACATATTACGCTAGAGTGACTTTTCCTGATAGTAATCCAAATTGGTTATATGGAGTAGTCAATATTGGTATGAGACCTACTTTTAAGGATCTGAAAAAGCCTATAATAGAAATGCACATATTCGATTTTGATGAAGACGTATATAGTCATAAAGTCAATATACAACTTTTAAAATTCATAAGGTCAGAAAAAAAATTCCATAGTATTGAGGAGTTAACAAAACAGATAAATTATGATATACTTAAAGTTTATAGGTTAAAGGCAAATTTATGAAAAAGTTATGCTTAGTTGTTATATTAATTATAGTATTGATTGACCAAACGAGCAAATTGTACATAAACTCATTGATTGATGAAGGAGAATCAATTGAGATCGCTAGTTTTATAAAACTAGTTGAAGTTTGGAATTCAGGTATTAGTTTTGGAATGTGTAGCGCTTTACCACATGGCGGTTTCTTTTTTTCAGCATTTTCAATACTAATAATTGGTATACTTGCATATTTGATATACAAGTCTGACGATCAGTCAACTTACCTTGGTTTTTCTCTGATGATTGGTGGAGCAATCGGAAACGTAGTTGATAGGATCTATTGGGGAGCTGTATATGATTTCATATATTTTCATATTGATGATTGGTATTGGCCAGCCTTTAATTTAGCAGATTTATCTATAGTTTGTGGAATGTTTACATTGTTATATAAGTGGTATATATACGATATGCTTATTTCTAAACAAAATGAGGAATAAAATAATTGTTTTTATATTAGGTCGAAATAATGCTTCATAAGTTTTTTAGTTTTCTTATA
>NZ_JBIXJM010000013.1:0-1366 GCF_044752445.1 Wolbachia endosymbiont of Drosophila barbarae
TACAATGAATGGCAATTCATTCCCATAGATGAAAATAAAACTATGGTAAAGTTTTATATAGAGTTTAAGTTTAAGTCCAACTCATTTTCCACTTTATTAAACTCAGTATATAAGTATACACAAAGTAAAATAATTGCTGCATTTAAAGATAGGGCTGAAAGCCTTGCTAAACAAAAGTTATCTTGACATTATTAATATAAATGTATAATTTTTTTTAGTAAGTTAAGTGTTTATATTGTAATGATTTTTAGACTATTGTTTTTATTAATTTTCATAAGTGTTAATTCTTATGCAGTTGTTAAGCAAGATTTATCCGATAACCAATACATTCAAAAAAAACCCAATGAAATAACATCAAATGAGCTATTATCGCCATTACCTAATGATAAATTATTAGGAGATCCAAAAGCACCAATTCTAATGATAGAATATGCTTCATTAACTTGTTATCACTGCTCTCTTTTTCATGGGAATGTTTTTCCTAAAATTAAAGAGAAATATATAGACACAGGTAAGATGTTATATATATTTCGTCATTTTCCTTTGGATTACAGAGGGCTAAAGGCTGCAATGCTAAGTCATTGCTACGAAAAACAAGAAGACTACTTTAATTTTAACAAAGCTGTTTTTAACTCAATAGATTCGTGGAATTACTACAATTTAAGTGATTTGACTTTACTACAAAGAATTGCTGCACTAAGCAACTTAAAGCAAGATGCATTTAACCAATGCATTAATGATAAGAAAATAATGGATAAAATCGTAAATGATAAATCACTGGCAATTAATAAACTTGGTATCACAGCCACTCCAATATTTTTCATCAAGCTTAACGATGATAAATCATATATAGAGCATAATAAAGTTAAACATGGAGGGTATAAAGAGCTGAAATATTTCACTAATGTGATAGATAAATTATATGGAAAAGCTATAGTGAAGTAATACCACTTAGCTTACCATATAAAAGACTCTATGCTGAGTCATTGTTTTTCACTACTGTTTGTTGTTTTTTACGCTCAAACTCTCTTTTTTTACTGTGCCAAGTGTAGTAATACATAGCGATTTTATTCTCTATTAATACTATTGTCCCATCATAAAACTGAACCATATCCATAACTTTTCTCTGAGCTTCATCAAAACGTTCTTTATACTTTTCACGATAAGCTGGATTATGTAGTAACATAACCCCTTCATTCTTGTTAGATTTTTTGTTTAACGTTTCAACTTCACCAGCAATAGTATAAGACATATAACCCCCTCTAATTGATTATAAAAATTGTATTTTAAAAAGAGAAATGCGCATAAACAATCCCTTTAATTCTAGCATAATAATCGACTGTTTATTATACTAGTTAACTATAGT
>NZ_JBIXJM010000014.1:0-547 GCF_044752445.1 Wolbachia endosymbiont of Drosophila barbarae
TAAAGATAGTATAGCTGTTGAGAAAATGTTAAGAGTAGCTAAAGAAAACGGTATTCTGAAAGACATTCTTGACGCAACAACAACTATAAAATATCCAGGTGGTCAGGAAGAAACTTGCACACCACTTACTTATGCCATATTATGTAAAAATAGCAAAACTATTGAAGAAACTTTAAAAGTCTCTAAAGAAAACGGTATTCTGAAAGATATTCTTAACGCAACAACACCTATAAAATATCCAGATGGTCGGAGAGCAACTGTTACACCACTTGCTTATGCTATACTATATGAAGATAGTATAGCTATTGAAGAAATTTTAAAAGTCTCTAAGGAGAACGGTATTCTGAAAGATATTCTTAACACAACGGCAACTATAAGATATCCAGATAACAAGGAAGTGACTTACGCGCCACTTGCTTATGCTATGTTCTGGAAGGATAGCAAAGCTATTAAAGAAATTCTAGTAGCAGCTGAAGAGAACAGTATTCTGAAAGATATTCTTAACACAACAACAACCATGAAATATCTAGACCGGGAAGTAACTTAC
>NZ_JBIXJM010000015.1:0-1644 GCF_044752445.1 Wolbachia endosymbiont of Drosophila barbarae
AAGGATAATTGAACACTAGCATCAAGATCAGAACCAAATTTTGCAAAATCTTCTAATTCTCTATACTGAGCTAAGCTTAGCTTTATAGAACCAGCAACTTTCTTCACAGACTTTAGTTGTGCAGCAGAACCAACCCGTGAAACTGACAAACCTATATTTACTGCAGGTCGAAATCCTTTATAAAATAATTCAGACTCAAGAAAGATCTGCCCATCGGTAATTGAAATAACATTTGTTGGCACATATGCAGATACATCACCAGCTTGAGTTTCGACAATTGGCAAAGCAGTTAAAGAACCCTGCCCTTTTTTATCAGACATTTTAGCAGCTCTTTCAAGCAAGCGAGAATGTACATAGAATATATCTCCAGGGTAAGCTTCACGACCAGGAGGACGTCTGAGCAATAAAGACATCTGCCTATATGCCACAGCATGCTTAGATAAATCATCATATATAATCAAACAATGCATTCCATTGTCACGGAAAAATTCCCCAATAGTGCAACCAGCATAAGGTGCTAAAAATTGCATAGGCGCGCAGTCAGATGCACTAGCCACAACTACAGTTGTATACTCTAATGCTCCGCTTTCTTTCAGCTTATTTACCACTTTTGCTACTGTTGAAATTTTTTGCCCAATAGCAACATAAACACAGTAAACTTTTTGATTTTCGTTTACCTCATCGTTAATCTTCTTCTGATTGATAATAGTATCAAGCGCAATAGTAGTTTTACCAATTTGTCTATCACCAATAATTAATTCACGCTGCCCTCTACCTATTGGAATTAGCAAATCTATAATTTTAATTCCTGTTTGCAGTGGCTCATGCACAGACTTACGATCAATAATGCCTGGCGCTTTAGATTCTATATCCATTCTGTTTTTGGCTCTAATTTCCCCAACGTCGTCCATAGGATGGCCCAACGCATTTACAACTCTCCCTAACAATTCATGCCCTACAGGCACCTGCACAACATCACCACTACATTTTACAACGTCCCCTTCTTTCACATCACGGTCATTACCAAGCACAACTATTCCAGCCGTATCATGATCTAAATCGAGAACTATTCCTTCTACACCACTTGCAAAAAATACCTTTTCACCGAATTTTGCTTTTTCCAGCCCATAAACCAATGCGATACCATCTGTTACTGAAATTACTTCACCTATATTTTCCCGCTTTATAGGATTATCAAACGTCTCAACCTTTTCTCTTATTATACTTGCTATCTCAGAAACATTCATACTGTTCTTCATACAAAATTCCTTACTTTTAATATTTCCATTTTAATTAAGTCAACTAACCTATCCAAGTAACTTTTTAGCGAAGCATCGATCAAATTAAAACCATACCTAACTACGAAGCCACCTAGTATAGAAGGGTCAACCACATTGCTTACTTTTATTATTTTACCAAGAAAGCTCAAAGATTCAGTAATTATTTTTATATCAGATTCCTTTAAAGTTTCTGCTGACTTTATAGTAATTTCGAATTCATTTTCATTTTCTCTTGCAAGACTTAAGAATTTTTCTAATATAAGGATCAATAAACTAGAGCGTTTATTTGCAAATATAACCATAATAAATTTTACTAAATTCTCACTCAAGTGCTCATTTATAGAAAGCATCACTTCTTTTTTGT
>NZ_JBIXJM010000016.1:0-749 GCF_044752445.1 Wolbachia endosymbiont of Drosophila barbarae
GGATAATTTAATGATAAAAAATTTAGAGAGAAATTTTATACACTATCGCTGATATTTTTCCTTAAGTTGACGCCATTGCCTGAACGGATACAACTTAATTTTTAATCTGCAGGAGTCAAGTTGAGAATGTCCAATTTTCCACTTTCTTTATAGCATAACATACTTCAGCGCCTCTTGCTCCTCTTGAAGTCCAATGGGCTCACCACTTATGTGTAAATTAATCGTTAATGTTGTACACGTTCTTTTCTTTTTCTACTCTCTCTTGCTCTTCAATACAATATATAGCAAGCGGATTAGCTTTAAGTCTTTCTACTCCTATTTCTTCTCCTGTTCCATCGCAGTAACCATAAGTGCCTAATTTTATTTTTTCTAACGCCTCCTTAATTTTTTCTTTTCTATCTTTTCGACGCTTGATTAATTCCTCGTTTCCACTATCTTCATCAGAATAGTATGTATCAATACTATTATCTTCTAGTTCTTGTTTCTCTAACTCAGCGAGTATTGATTGTAACTTTAAGCTGAAGTATTCCAGTTGTTTTACGCTCATATATTCTTCATCTTCTGAAGGAGTGTAATCTTCTGGTGACTTTATTTTTGGTAACTTTTCCATAGTTGCATTATCAAAAAAATAATAAAACCTATATAATTTATGAACAAAAAATTATACTACCTCAAAGTAAACACTATAATTTATAATAAACATTTAAAAGCCTAGTATGATCGACTCAGTAAAAAAATTAGTAATAAAT
>NZ_JBIXJM010000017.1:0-758 GCF_044752445.1 Wolbachia endosymbiont of Drosophila barbarae
ATGAAGATGGTATGAAAATCCAACTATCTAAAATCAACAAATATTTATTAGTTTTACTGATTACTGTCTCAGCATTTCTCATATCTGGGCAAGTATCCAGTTCAAGCAGTATCGAGAATGATTTTCAAGATTTACAAGAAAAATTACCATTATTGAAAGATCAGGATTTGTTATTTTTAGATCCAGCTTCAGCTTTAAATTATGGTGATAGGACCGGTGAAAAAGTGTTAATGGTTATAGTTCACCATACTGAAACATCAACATTAAAAGGTACAAAAGATATGCTGAATGCTAGAGGATTGTCAGTTCATCTTATTGTCGATAGGGACGGCAGCGTTACCTTAATGGTTCCATTAGAGAAAGAAGCATGGCATGCTGGTATTAGTTATGCAAGAGTTAAGATAAATAGCAAGCTTGAAGAGCTGCAGAAGCTTAACAATTATTCTGTAGGTATTGAAATTGTAAACACAGGACTTGAGCCTTTTCCGGAAGAGCAAATGAGATCTGTTAAAGAGCTGATTTTATACCTTATGGAGCGTTTTAAAATTAAAAGGGATATGATATTTAGTCATTCTGAAATAGGAACTATAGTGCATGATCCAGAGCTTAGCTATACAATGCGTAAACCAGATCCACACAAATTGTTTGATTGGGAGTTATTAGAGAAAAATGGAATTGGATTGCACATAAGTGATAGAATAAACCCTAAAGATGCTAAACACAAAATGGGCAAAACATTGTATAAAGCAGGTGATAGA
>NZ_JBIXJM010000018.1:0-978 GCF_044752445.1 Wolbachia endosymbiont of Drosophila barbarae
TTTGTCATATTTTGAAAAAACGTTTTATTTTACTCCAAAAACGTTTTAACTTTCTCTCTACTTTTTCTGGGTAAGGTCAATTTACCGCCGCGGCGCTAACTAGTAGCGGGATGACGGGTTACCAAATTGTAGAAGTTGCTTTAGCTATAAATTCAAGTTTTATCAATGTCTTGTGTTGTTACCCAAATAATGGTTGTGCAAGCGCTTAATTTTTTGATCAAAAAGGAACAAGTTTAGTAAAAAATAATGATATTATTAGTGGAACATAAAACAGTCCCACTGCAGTACTGATTAGAAGCAACAGAGTAGCTTTATCTGGTTGATAATTCAAAATATTAGCAAGTATTATACTGGACCCAGAAATTGGAATAATAGCCAGCAACATCAGTGCTTTATATATGCTCTCATCGTATATACCTATAACATGCTTGTCTAAAAGGACAATTCCTAAAACAAACAGTGGCCAGAATACGTACTTTGCTGTAATAGTGATCAAAGCAAGCTTCCAATCTATTTTAAAGCTTGCAATATTCGCAATGCTCACTCCAAGTAGCACCATTCCTAATGTGACAAATGTACTTCTAATGTTCATCATAACATCTGTTAAAAAAGTAGGTATTTGTATATCGTATATACTTAAAAAGAAGCCCAGAACCATCGCATAAAGCGAAGGAAGTTTGAACAACTTTAATATGCATTCTTTTGCGGTATAAATACCATTTGCAGCTATGTAAAATCCTAAGCTGTTTTCAAATAGCGCCATTCCTATATAACAAACAACATATACAGATACTGAATCTTCATCAAATAAAGCCATGGCAATCGGCAGGCCAAAATAACCCATACTTGTGCTGCCCGAGCTAAATGCTAATATGTTTCTTGTGTTATCCTTAAATAAAAAAGAAGAAAGATAATACACTGATAAGGACATAGTGCTACCTATAAACCATATCAAAATCGGCAGAGAAATTACTTTTA
>NZ_JBIXJM010000019.1:0-508 GCF_044752445.1 Wolbachia endosymbiont of Drosophila barbarae
GTTTCACTCAAAGCTTGAGCAGAACTGAGCGGATCGTCCACAATGATAAAATCACCACCTTCACCAGTTAGTGTTCCACCAACTGATGTTGCGATTCTGTATCCTCTCTGCACTGTTTGAAATTTATATTTGGTATTCTGGTCTTTGGATAGTTCTATCTCTGGAAATAGCGCTCTATACCAACTAGACTGCATCACGCACCTGGTGTCGAGCGAGTGCTTTTCGCTGAGCCGCTGAGAATAACTTGCAACTATTATTCTCGCAGTTGGTTGGTTTCCCAGTATCCATGCGGGCCACGCAACGCTTATGCACATGGACTTCATCGAGCGCGGAGGCATATTGAATATTATTCGTTTCACTTCACCAGCGCTCGCTGCTTCCAGCCTGTCTGCTATGACTTTTATATACTGATAATCGTTATACTCACACCCCGGCACTACCGTTTGAAAGCACAGTTCAATGAATTTTAGAAAGTTCATGATATAATGTTGAAACCAACGCGTGACGC
>NZ_JBIXJM010000020.1:0-2421 GCF_044752445.1 Wolbachia endosymbiont of Drosophila barbarae
ACAAATATGTTTAGCTATATCTTCTATTCCTTCTTTGCTATCAAAACCAAAGTTATTGGGACCAATATAATAAGCTAATTCATCACCATTAGCACTAGTCTTAATTGCCTGATTATTTATATATGAATTTATTTGATCCATACCTGCCCATACACCTGGATTATCTGAATCATCACTATCAAAGTTTACTTCCTTTAATCTACTGTAAACATTAATTGCAGTGAAAGAGTCTTGATTCAATTGAACCTGTACTTGTGGCTTCTGTTCTTCAAGATCATGATTTCCTGTATCTTCAATAAAAGAATGACTTCCTAAACCATAGACTTCTTCCCTAGAGACTTCTATATATTCTTCAACGTCTTTTTCAATATCCTTAAGAAGTGGTACAAAATGGTTCCTGTAATTCACTATATAAATGATATTATTACCTGTACCTAACTTACCTTTAGTGACATGTACTTCTCCTATCTCTTCATCTC
This sequence comes from Wolbachia endosymbiont of Drosophila barbarae, assembly GCF_044752445.1. Classification (NCBI taxonomy): domain Bacteria; kingdom Pseudomonadati; phylum Pseudomonadota; class Alphaproteobacteria; order Rickettsiales; family Anaplasmataceae; genus Wolbachia; species Wolbachia endosymbiont of Drosophila barbarae. The sequence continues at coordinate 480 of NZ_JBIXJM010000020.1, forward strand.
TCAATTCTATAATCTTAATTTTTACGTCATACTTTTCACATATCATTTTTCCTTCAACTTCAGGTCTGCCCCATATAGCATTTTGCAAGTTTAGAATTCCTACTGCTGAACCAGAACTAGCATTTTTAATATCTTCTGCAGTAAATTCAATACGTGGAATATATTCAGGAAGTTTCTCACTCTCCTTATCTAGAAGCTTATTCAACCATGAATTTTTCGAAGTATTCAATTCTCTCTGTGCATATTCCTTGCAGCCCCTCCGTAAAGACTGTACGTTAAACCCTTCATCACTTGCAATAAGACCTTTGCCTTTTAATTCATTCAATCTTTGAGCAACTGAATCAAAAAAACAATCTCCAGCACTTACAGCAGCTCCAATTTTAAAGCCCTCAGGCAAATTCTTTTTTAGTGTCTCTAAAAGTTGAGTAAGCTTCTCTTTTTTCTCTTCATCCTTTACATTTTTTATCTGACTAAAAATGGAAATAGGCTCTCTAGTAATAACCCTTTTTAGAGCAGCACCATCAGGTGATAGATTTTGTACTCCACTTAATCCAAACATATCAAACTCATTATATTAAACTTATAGCATATATAGCAGCAAAAATTATTAAAGCAAGTTACTTCTTTATAGCTAATAAAATTATTTTAATTAGTATATACTTTCATATTTTTTATCATTAAATCAATAATATGATTTTACTTTTACATAATTAACAAGCAAGCGTGAGAACAAGTTTTCTTGGAATCAATTGGTCTACCATGTGATACGTTCGAACTTTCTTGTATAGTAACTTTACTATACACTAAAACTAGCCACATTGGCTCATTTTCACTAAATCTACGTACGAACTAATTTACTTAGCTTTGTTGCAAAAATTTCACACTTTTATTTTCACAACCCTATTTTGTGCAGCTTGTTCTCGCAAATGTATGACCTTTTTTAAAGGGGTAAATAATTCAATTCCTTATAACACTAACTAGCATGGTACTTTTACTAAAATATTTTTTTAAAAAGTTAGTTGACTTATAAATAATTCTCTACTGATACTGGCATATATTTGTTTATTCTGCTGAAGTGGTTCCGCAGGTTACTGTATAAGCTTCAGCAGTTTTTGCACTCCTTTAAAGCATAATCCATCATATTCCTATAATAGTAATATTAAATACAGCTGGTGCTTCTCAATTTTGTTGATCTATGGTAAAACTAGACCTGCTGCAAAAGGAAAGTTGCTGTTCTTATGGTAGTCTATTTTCAAAAAAAATCTGATTTTAAAGTATATTACAGAAAAGAAGCATATTATCCTGGTCAATTTTTAACCCTTAAAAAATACTCCATTTTTGTTTTGCAGCAGGTCTACAGATGAAAGCAATCATTGGTGCAACTGTTGAGGTGATAAAGCGCAGCGAATTACACACCTTTGCTGTATTGCTGAAAAGATGGGTTGTTGAGAGATCTTTTGCTTGGTTGGAGAAGTGTAGACGATTGTGGAAAAATCAACACCAGCCTACATATTGTCGTTCTTGCTTTCACTTCTCTACTCTTGAAAAGATTTTAAACAGGCTCTTAGCAAATTTTCAGAGATGGTAAATAGATTTTAGTGCGTGCAATAATTTATACGAAATTGGTGTTAATGAAAAATTGATATCTATATCTATATACTGGAATAGTTATGTTAATTTAGTGAGGTCCATATGAAAGGAAATACCAACAGAAATAGATCTTCTAGTCCAGAATCAAGATTAAGTGAAAAGAACTTAGTGATGCCTAAAACAGATAAGGTGACTATATATAGAGCAGAAGCGAGACCAAATCAAAGATTATATGTTGGCGACGATATAAAGATATATGGTAAGAAGAAACAAGAGAAAATTATACAACTCTCGGCCTAGACTTTGGCGTGAATTTCGGAAATAAAAATGAAAGATATAAATCTCAGACGTG
>NZ_JBIXJM010000021.1:0-2082 GCF_044752445.1 Wolbachia endosymbiont of Drosophila barbarae
CCTTTCGTCGTGCTGTTGATTCTGCCTTCCTATGACCTGTTCGGACTATTATGAGAAATGCTATAATTTATATAATTCTATGTACAATCTTCATAGCTGTTTTAGACAGTTCACTAGATTCTTAATGAGGGGATATGTATAACTTAGAGAAGGTTTTCATAAATGTTGAAGTGAATAAGTTGTAGTATTTATGTTTTTTCCCTGAGTTGTAAAATTTCAGAATGAGAGAGACCGGTAATTTGAGCAATAACATCAATAGATACACCGGCCTTGAGTGAGTTTTTGGCCACAGCTATTTTAGTCTGTTTTTCACCCTCTTCTCTCCCTTTTTCTGCGCCAATTTGAATACCTTCCACCCTACCTTTTTGATGGCCGATAAGGATGCCTTCGTGAAGTTTTTCTTCAAGGGTAGATAAATAATCATCGGTACGTTTCTTAGCTTGATCATAAGCAAGACGTTCTTCTTTACTCCAGTTATATTGGTTTAACTCACCATAAGCCCTACCAATAATTACATCACTACCTATTATTTTTTTTAGATCCTCTTCGCTCGTTTCATCTGCGTGCTTAAAAAAATAGATCCATTTTTCAACAATATTTTCTAATTGATCTTCTTTTGTTTTATTAAACTTTGGTAGCTCTATAAAAGTGAAACTAAAGTCTTTAAGATCATGTTCAAAGGTCATCTTATCAAAAGTCACGTGATCAGACTTATAAGCTAGCTTATTAGGAAATAAGATGAAATCAGCAATAGCAATAAAGATAACCCCTTTAAGATCATGATACTGGTCACCTACATCAGCTTGACTTGAATAAGCTTTGGCAGCGTAATATTGGGCACGTTTTTCAAAGCCCCTTGTTTTAGCGACTTGCATCTCAATGATGGTTTTGACCCCTGTAGAATCAACACAGAGAACATCAACAATGCTTTGCTTTTGAGAGGCAATTACAGGGTCTTGAATGGGACTGAGAAAGGAGACATCTTTAATCTTATTGTCATCGGTAAGACCTAGTATATCATTGAGAAAGTGAATAAGAATATCTTTATTTTTTTCGGTACCAAAGATACGGCGAAAAGCGATATCATTGCGAGCATCAAGGAACTTAGAAAGAGCCATGAGAAAGTAAGATAAAAAGCATTAATAATTATACACAATTCTGAAGAAATGTTCAACAATTTTGATTTATGTTAACCTGTATAATATTTATTTCTGTATGGCAAAGCATACTACTACTATCTCTCTAAGATACCAAATAGCACAAAAAGTAAGAAACTGGAGGTTAAAGCGAGGATATACTCAAAGAGATTTAGCAAAAAAAATCGGAACAACATATCAGGTAATACTGCAATATGAAAAAGGAACACGCAGAATTTCAATTAAGAAATTATATGAGTTAGCAGAAGCATTATCAACAACTGCTAGAGATCTAGCTTGCGGACAAGAAGTATCAAATGAGGAAAGGTATGAGGGAGAAGAGGTTAGTAAGAAGACATAGAGAGATTAAGGATCAAGAATTACGTGAAACGTTTTATTTATTAACTAAATTCATCCGTATTAGTGAGGAAGAGAGTGGAAAGGCAGTAAAAATAGAAGTGGCAAAGGGTTTAGTTAAGGGAGGAGTTTCTGCTCATGTTATCTCTCAAACGACCAGTTTATCTATTGATGAATATGATAATGATGAGAAAAAAATTTCTATTCCGTATAAAGTAGGTCAAAGAATAAAAGAATGGAGGTTGAGAAGAGGATACACACAAGAAGATTTAGCAAGTAAAGTGGGCATAATAAATCAAAGAATATATGAATATGAAAAAGGACGAGCTGCTGTTTCACTTGAAATGTTAGATGAAATAGCAAAGGTACTATCAATTAGTATTACAGACCTACTTCCAGAAACAACAGAAAATGAGAATAGTGAAGTGGAACTATCAAGGTTAATAGAAGAATACAAAAAAATTGAGAGTCAAGAACTACGTAATGCACTAATAAAATCTATGTTTGAAAGCATACAAATTTGCAAAGAGAAAGTGAAGAAAGTAGAAAAGATGAAAATTGCAAAGAATTTAGTTAAGGAAGGAATTTC
>NZ_JBIXJM010000022.1:0-2014 GCF_044752445.1 Wolbachia endosymbiont of Drosophila barbarae
AGCTAGTGAATTTGGTTATGTCTTGATTAAAAAAGAGCTACTAGCAGAAAGAGTTTCTTAGAAGTTTAGTGGATGGAGATCTTAAAGGTTTCAGACAAAGATTTGAATCTTTTTTAGATCAATGTCCATCTTTCTTGTATCATGTGAGTGCAGGTCGTTTCCTTCCTGTATTCTTTTTTAGCATGTTTGCTACTGCACATGATGCTGATATCTTGGATGCAAATGAGAGAGTCTATTTTCGTTTTGATAATCATGGTATTGATACAGGTGGTAGGAATAGAAATACAGGAAACTTAAAGGTTGCTGTTTTAACTCGTAGTCGTGACGGACAGCGAGTTGTCAAGTGTTACAGCATTTCTGATCGCCCTAACAGTGATGGGTTAAGGTTTAGTACAAGGGAGAGAAATGCTCTAATACAAAAGATTATACAGCAAAATCCAGATTTAAGGGAAGGAGACCTAGATTTTGAGCAATATAAAGTATGCATGCATGGAAAAGGCAAGAGTCAGGGAGAAGCAATTGCAACAGTATTCGAGGTGATTCGTGAAAAAGATCTTAGAGGTAGAGATAAATTTGGCAAATATTCAGCATCTGAAATCAATCTTATTAGACGGCTCTTAAGAGATCACAGATTAACAATTAAGGAAATAGAAAGAAGACAACTCAATCGAAATCAGCTCACACGACTTGGTGAGTTGGTCAATTTTGTGCAAGTTGCACCAGGTCAACAAAGAATTGACGGTTTTATAGAAATGCTGGCGAGTAACGAAGAACTAGATGTAAGAGATAGAATGTACGAAGAAATTGTCCCATACATAGCTCGCATCTATCATAATTATAGGCAGGAACTGGAATATAATATTGAAAACCGCAATCAAAAATTTGAGAGTCACGGGTTTTTATTAGGTTTCTTAGCAAATTTTAGTCATCGCTACACAATAGGCATCGATCTTGACTTATCTCCTAGAAACTCACATGTTGCATTTCTTGTACGTCATCAAGCAGAAAGAGAAAATGTTCCTATTGTTGTCAATCTTGCTACAAGGGCACCGTCCAATATCGCATTAAACCGCGCCAGAAGTCACGCTGAAAGATTGCATGTTTTTTCATTTATACCTATCCATACTGAATCAAGAAATACTGTCTGTGTTGGATTAAATTTTAATTTAAATCGAATTCCTTTTAGGGTTGATACAGTAGGGCTTCAACAGGGTAGGTTTCCTTTAGTACAAAGATTGTTTGAGTATATAGAAGATGAAGAGGTTGGAGAGAATATTAGAGATTTCTTGCTTCAACATCTTCCTGGTGAAATACCAAGAAATGCAGAGAATTATAACAGAGTATTTGATTGTATAACTGGTTTTACTTTTGGAAGTAGTGCTTTTGATAGGCACCCTTTAGAACTAGAAGAAGAAGACGAAGCACCTATAACAAAATACATATTTAGACATGGTGATGAGGGTTTAAGATGTTTAACTATGGTCTTTCATGCTGAAGGTTCTGATATAGTTATACTTCATATTAGAGCTCACGATGCACAACAACAAGGAGCAATCAATTTAGAAAATCTTAATATTAATGGAAATAATGTTCATGTATGGGAAGTTTCATGCACACTTAATGACCAATTTGAGCTAGATATTGATCAACCAAATGACCTTGGTTTATATCACGATTACCAAAATAATAATGCAAATAATTTTCTTGATGGTGATCTTGTACAAGTACCTAATGCTGAAAATGTACATGGTATTTCAGAAAGGGTTATGAATGATGGCTGGAAAAATGTAGGTCAGCATAGAGAACTATTTCAAGAGATCTCTGGAGCATTGATGCCACTTAGGGACGCAATAAATGTTAATAGTGAGGATAAGTTTCGTTCTATACTACATGGTACATTTTATGCTAGTGATAATCCTTATAAAGTGCTTGCTATGTATAAAGTTGGTCAAACATATAGTTTGAAAAGGGGTCAGGAAGAAGAAGGAGAAAGGGCAATACTCACAAGAATTAC
>NZ_JBIXJM010000023.1:0-5862 GCF_044752445.1 Wolbachia endosymbiont of Drosophila barbarae
AGCTAGTGAATTTGGTTATGTCTTGATTAAAAAAGAGCTACTAGCAGAAAGAGTTTCTTAGAAGTTTAGTCTCTCATACCCAAAATAATTGTTTTTAAAGCTCTTTATAGCTCATGAATTCATTTGCTGGGGTTTATAGAGGGAGGTGTAAAAGATGATAAAATATAAGATTAAGGTGCGTGGTAGCATTCTAGGGTCATTTATGAAGGTAGTTTTTTGCCGACTCTTGAAATTTAGCTAACCTTAATAGGCTTTAGTACAAAAACGTTGAATATTTCTTCACAATTGTGTATAATTACTAATGCTTTTTGAGTGGATTTCTTATGGCTATTTCTAAGTTTCTCGATCCTAAAAATGATATATCGTTCAAGCGCATCTTTGGCACTGAAAAAAATAAGGACATTCTTATTCACTTCCTTAATGATATCCTTGGCTTCACTGGCAAAAGTACAATAAAGGATATAGAGTTCTTAAGTACTATTCAAGACCCTGATATTGCTTCTAAAAAACAAAGCATTGTTGATGTTCTTTGTAGAGATGAAAATGGGCTGCAAGTCATAGTCGAAATGCAGGTCGCTAAAACTAAAGGCTTTGAAAAACGTGCCCAATACTATGCCGCTAAAGCTTATTCAAGACAGGCTGATAAAGGTGATCAATATCATGACCTTAAGGAAATTATCTTTATTGCTATAGCAGATTGTATACTTTTTCCTGATAAGTCCGAGTACAAATCGAAGCATACTATTCGCGATGAAGATACTAATGAACATGATCTAAAAGATTTTTACTTTATATTTATTGAGTTGCCTAAATTTCCAAAAACCAAAGAAGATCAGCTTTCAAGTATAGTTGAAAAATGGGTCTACTTCTTTAGATATGCAGACGAAACTAGTGAAGAAGAGCTAGAGAGAATAATAGGAAGTGATCTAATAATTAAAAGAGCATATGAAGAACTAAATAGGTTCAACTGGTCAGAAAAAGAATTTATAGCCTATGAACAAGAGATCAAGCGTATTCGTGATGAACAGGCTGTCCTTGCTCAAAAACTCGATGATGCTAAACAAGAGGGTAAACAAGAAGGTAGACAAGAAGGCATCCTAATCGGCCATGAAAAAGGTAAAATTGAAGGTAAAATTGAAGTTGCAAAAAATTCACTCAAGGCCGGTGTCTCTATTGATGTTATAGCTCAAATTACCGGTCTCTCTCATTCTGAAATTTTGCAACTTAAGAAAAAAGCATAATATCCCTACTTATTCACTTTAACATTTATGAAAACCTTTTCTAAGTTAGAAATATCCCCTAATTAAGAGTCTAATGAACTGTCTAAAACAGCTATAAAGATTGCACATAGAATTATATAAATTACTATCATAACGTTACCCTCTCATCTAGCCTTCCATTTATTTTCCGATTTCAGTCTTATTTCCTATAATTTCTACTTCATCTATGTTAGTGCTAGGAACTCCAAACTTTTCCTTACCTTACTGTATAGCTCTTATAATCATATCCTCATCTATAGACCTCATCGATTGCTCTCTTGGTGACAAAAGATTTTCATGAACCGGTTGTTTATGTCTCCTCCCATTAACAAGGCGAACAACTAAGTCACCTAATATTAGTGCACTATTTACCACATCGGTGTTTATTTCTGGCGCAACTGTAACATTTGATTTTACTTTTTCCCGATTAGAAGACCAGCTCCTATTAGGAATATTTCCTCTGGATGGACCTATCAACTTTCTAGATTGTGATATGGTAACACTATACATCTTTTCTAACCCTGCAGAACATACATCGGTATCTCCAGATTTAGAGTTTTCCAATTCTTTAGTAGAAATTTTGTTTACCACACTTGATACTAATCCATTCACAGAGCTTTTTACCCAAACAAATAAACCATTTATCCATGAAGGTGGTCTTGTGCCACTACTTGCTGCTATCTCAGGTTGATTACTTAAATTTATAGCAAATGGTTTTCTTGGAATATGATAACGAGCATGATCTCCATGGTGATGACGGCGTTTGCGTTGTAAAGGTTTTTCTCTTTCTTCCTTAACTCTTTTCAAATATTGTTCAACATTATCATGTTTTTTATCAATAGCAATGTCTAGCGGTGTTTTACCATTATAGTCTTTAGCTTCTAAATTAGCACCATTTTCAACAAGATACTTTACTACATCCAAATGACCATTCCAAGAAGCCCAGTGTAGAGGAGTATTATCATCACCATCTTTGGCTTCTAAGCTAGCACCCTGGCTAATCAGATTTTTAACCTCATTAAGCTCATGACTTCTTACAGCAAGTAACAACTTTTTATCTAATTGTACTTGCCTTAAATATTGTCCAACATTAACATGTTTTTTATCAATAGCGATATCTAGCGGTGTTTTACCGTAATCACTTGTAGCACCAAGATTAGCACCAGCACCTACAAGAAGCTTTACTACATCAAGCCTGTTGGTATCAGCAGCGTAATGTAAAGGTGTCCAATGACCTTTGTCTTCAGCATTAACATTAGCATCATGACTAAGAAGTAACTTGACTGCATCTAGCCTGTAGTTTGCAACTGCTCCATGTAAAGGAGTTGCTTGATATTCCCCATTTTCAGTTTCAATATTAGAACCATTGTCAAGAAGGAACCTTATTCTATCTAAATCACCTATTTCAGCAGCTGAATATAGTAGTGTACTGCCGTCCTCGTCCTTAGTATCAATGTTAGCACCCTTGGCAATGAGACCTTTAGCTTCATTAAACCCACCACCTTGCACTGCAGCTAACAATTGCCTATTTAGACTTGACTGTGCTTGTTGTAAGTACTCTACAACATTATTATGTCCTTTATCTCTAGCAATGTCTAGAGATGTTTTACCACTATTATCTTTAGTATCAACATTAGCTCCACTATTTATAAGATATTGCAGCACATCTAAATGACCACCCCAAGAAGCCAAGTGTAGTGGCGTCTCGCCATTTCTATCAGCCTCATTAATACTCGCTCCTTTCATGAGGAAAAGTTCTATAATTTCTTTATCATTGTTCTCAGCAGCAGTATACATAGGCCCCCTACCATAGACACCTTGGATATCCTTGTGATTATTCATAACAATAAAGTGCATAGGAGTTCTGCCAAGTATATCTTTAGCATTCACATTAGCTCCCTTATCAACTAAAAACTTAGCGATATCTGAATGACCTTTCAATGCAGCCCAGTGTAGTAATGTGCAGCCATATTTATCAGTCGCATTAACACTCACATCTTTACTAACAAGAAACTCCACTGTGCCTAAGTTACCACTCCAAGTATAATAAAACCCGCCATGCGTTCTGTCGTCAATATCTTTAGCAATAAGATCATTGATTGTCTTTAGATCCTTTTCATTTTTTACAGTAAGTAACAATTCTTTATCTAAGTGTGCTTGCATAAAGACTTGCCTTATCGTACTAGAATTAGTATAACACCCCTCATCTTCAGGAGTTCTACCACTGTTATCCTTGACATCGATGCCAGCTCCTTTACTTATAAGATACTTTACCATACCTAAACGATGATAAAACTGTGAAGCATAATGTAGAGGTGTTTTACCATCCTTATCTTTAATATTAACATCAGCACCCAGATTTATGAGATCTTTTACTTTACTAAAATCACTATCTTGCACTGCAGCCAGTAATTGCTCATTTAATTGAGCTTGTTTTAAGTATTTTACGACGCTATCATACTTTCGGTTGATGGCGATATCTAGCGGTGTTTTACCATCCTTATCTTTAGCTTTGATATCTGCTCCCTTACTTGCAAGATACCCCACTACATCCAGATGGCCGCCACCAGAAGCCATGTGCAATGCTGTCTGCCCATCACTATCTTTTAGATTAACATCAACTTTCTCCTCATCTATAAAATACTTTACCACATCTAGCTTACCATTGTAAGCAGCATAGTGCAGGGGAACTCTACTGCCATTATCTTTAATTTCTAAGCTATTTTTTGCATCTGCTACAAAATATTTTACTATATCCAGATTACCACCATAAGCAGCAGAATGCATAACAGTCATCCCATTACTATACTTAGTATTCAAGCTAGCCCCTTGACTTACAAGATCTCTAACTTCATCAAAATTACCATATTGTGCTGCAATAAGTAATTCTTGATCTAGCTGCACTTGTTTTAAATACCCTACAACATCTTCATGTTTTTGATCAGTAGCAGCATCCAGCGATGTCTCACCTCCTTTGTCCTGAGCATTAATGTCAGCTCCCTTTTCTACAAGGTACTTCACTACACCTAAGTGACCATTCCAAGAAGCACAGTATAGTGGCGTTCTACCATACCTATCAGTATCATCAACGTTCATTCCCTTACTGAGAAAAAACTCTATGATGTTTGTATTATTATTTTCAGCAGCAACATGTATAGGTTTCCTACCAAAAATATTCTCAGCACTAATATCAGCTCCCTCCTTGACTAATAACTTAGCATCATCTAATTGACCTTTCCATGCAGCTAAATGTAGTGGTGTCCAACCATTTTCATCTGTAGTATTAACATCAACACCTTTTCCAAAATGGCTATTCACGGAAACATCGCAAACAGGAGGCTCTATTATGCTTTGATTAGAACTTGCATCTGCAAAAGCCCCACCAGTATTGTCCACAGCGCTTGTACCTTCAACCTGACTTCTACCTTTTCTTACAGTAGATTCACAATCTTCTATTCTCCATACACCTTGTGTAACCTTGCCCCCCGGAACCCAAGTAAATACTCTTCTCCTATCTTTGTCATATTTAGCATAATCAGCAGCATACAAATACTCATTATGCTTAACATTCCTTATATTACATTTATCACCGTTAGGCTCAATCTTCCATACACCTTGCGTAACTTGTCCCCCTGGAATCCAAGTAAATACCATTCGTCTATCATTATCATAATTAAAATAATTACTAGCAGCATATAAATGTTCATTAAACTCAACATTTACTATACGAAAGCTATCACCATCAGGCTGAATCTTCCACACACTTTGTTTATCATTTTTCCCAGGAATCCAAGCAAACGCTCTCCTCCTTTCTGTGTCATAATTAAAACAATCAACAGCAGCATATAAATATTCATTTTGATAAGTATTTTTAATACATACTTTTGATGCAAATACTATATTCTTTACTGATTCTGGTAATTTACTTTTTAGCCTTTCAAGATCAGATCTTTTTTCTGAATCGAGACTAGAATATTTATCAAAACTCATTGCCTCTTTAATAGAGTAAGCTAACTTAAATATTGCACTATTATTTAAATCATCATTTCTTTGCATTGCATCAAACACAGCTACATAAGCTGATATACGCTGACCAGCATTATTATGACTGCGTACATAACTTAATGTTTCTTTCGTATCTACCCTCCCATACACATCATTTATAACTCCTTTAATTATATCATCAAACAGCTTTCCATCTGATTTATAAATTTCATTAGCAAGTTCATTAACTGAACTATACCTATTACGCAATATGCCATCCTTTAGCTTCTCTTTTGCTACACTTTTTATTGAATATCTTAACTTCTCTACAAAAAACTCTGCCCATCTTTTTACATTAGGTGCAGTATCTGCTTGGTTAATAATTTCCTTCTTTACGCCCTCAACTACTCCCATCATCTTATATGGGTCGTTACCTTTAGCTTCAATACTAGCATTCTTATCAAGGAAGAATTTGACCATCTCTAAATCACCGTTGTAAGCAGCCATACGTAGAGGTGTTCTACCATCACTATCTCTAGCTTGAATATCAGCACCTCTATCAACAAGAAACTTAGCTATATTTAATTTATCTTCCTGAACAGCTAAGTGAAGAGGATGG
>NZ_JBIXJM010000024.1:0-1010 GCF_044752445.1 Wolbachia endosymbiont of Drosophila barbarae
ATTTGGAGAATGGACTTCATATTTTGCAATATCATGTTGAAGGTCTACTTTTTCGCATAGTGATAAAAGTTCTCTTGAAATTAGTGCTTTTTCCTTATGTTCGGTAAGAATATTACGAATCCTCGTTTGCTCGATATTATCAATGTTCTCTATAATATTATTCAATGAATCAAATTCATCCAGTAATTTAGCTGCAGTCTTCGGACCTATTCCCGGAACGCCTGGAATGTTGTCAGATGCATCACCAGTTAGAGAAAATAAATCAAGAAGCTTGTGTGAGTTTACACCAAATTTTTCTATTACTTGTTTTTCATCTATGTATATATTTTTAATAGGATCAAATATTAGAATGTTGTAATTCAAAAGCTGGAACAAATCTTTATCTGATGAAACGACTACCACTTTAAAGTCTTGGTGGTTGGCGTATTTTGCAGCTAGTGTTGCGATTATATCATCTGCTTCATAACCTTCAATCTCTTCATAGCTGAGGTTAAAAGCTTCTACCGCTTCCCTCAGTATGGTGAACTGTGGAGTTAGATCCTCAGGAGGCGTTACTCTGTTTGCTTTGTATTCAGAATATAAATTGTGCCTAAAATTCTTTTTCCCTGCATCAAGTGCTATAGTTAAGTAGTCCGAATGGGCAATGTACTTAAGAACCATATTCAGAAAGCCATATACACCACCTATTGGCATTCCTGTTGTGGTAATTAAGTGAGGTAGTACATAGTAAGCTCTGAAAAGAAAACCATAGCCATCGATGATTGTGAAAGTTTTTTCTTTCATTGTAGATATTTATGCGTGCTTTTGATGGTCCACTATTTAGCTGAGAAAATCAAGTTTTTGTTTTTCTGCTTTTGAGCGTTGTAAGAGATTTTACCGAAAATAGCATTCATGATGGGGATGTACACATATGTAATATCAAAACCTAGTAGAAGAAATTTGACCTTACCCAGAAAAAGTGGAGAGAAAGTTTGGAATGTTTTTTACAAAAAGAATGATGCATCAAATTG
>NZ_JBIXJM010000025.1:0-816 GCF_044752445.1 Wolbachia endosymbiont of Drosophila barbarae
AGTATAATGTAAGTAATTAGCCAACCACGGGGCTTCTTTTGCCTTTTTTTTCATTTGGTAAATTTCTTAAATATTTATGGCTAAACGACAACCGTCATCCCGCTAGCGGGATCTCTTGTTAGTGGCTGAGAGATACCGCGAATGAATCGCGGTATGACGGTTCGCGGCAGCATAAAGATAAGTCTCGTCATCCCACTGCTTGCTAGCGGGATCTGGAGATACCGCGGCGGTATGAAGGTTCGCGGCGGCATAAAGATAAGTCTCGTCATCCCGCTGCGTGTTAGCGGGATCTCTTGTTAGTGCCGCGGCGGTATAGCTATACCTTTTTCTACTTAGTTTGGGTTATGCAAGAAGTCTAATAACATTTATTGCTATTTTGCCATGTATCCCTTATACTATAAAGTAGAACATTATAGGTTTCAGCAATGATAAAAGAAATTGAAGAACTAATAAAAATTGTTGGTAAGGGTAATTTATTAGAGACGTTATTTATTTTTTTAGGTAGCTTTCAACATGCTGACTTAGGTCGTTTTATGGATCACAGAAATCATTTTGGTTTGTCTGAATTCATTAGAAAAAAAGAGGAACCATTAGATAAATATTTTAACTTAAAATTTAGTCTACAAGGGCTGTTTTTAATTTATGCTCAAGCTTATCAAATTCTAAGTGAAAACAATAACCTGAATACTAAAGATGTCATAGATAAAATATATGAAGTTATTAAAGGATCTGAGTTAAATGAATATATAAATGAAGTAGTAGATGGAAGAAAATTAGATTTACTTAACATCTTAGCAAATCCAAAGAGAGAACCAA
>NZ_JBIXJM010000026.1:0-787 GCF_044752445.1 Wolbachia endosymbiont of Drosophila barbarae
AGATAAAAGAAGAGCCATAGTGGAAGGAGTAAAATTTCAAAGACTGAGAGGAACACCTGCATCACTTAAATAGCGCTCAAATGGGCAAATATAGAAGATATTACAATTATCGAAGAACCACCTGGTAAACATTTTTTCGAGTTGCAAATAGGAATAAAAGATGTTCCAAATGACTTTTTTGTGGATGCAGTAGTAGAACTTGCAAAACTATCGCTACCAGCAAGATCAAGGCTAATGAGGATTTTCAATGATCACTATAACGTTGATAGGTTTATTTTAGATGAAAGTTTATTCGGCAGCTTATTGTCAGACTATTCAGGTAGAAAAGTTGAAAAAGATGGACCAGTACTGTCATTTGGTAGAAAGAACACATTTGAGCTAAAAAGCTTAAATCCAAATTTTAAGTTTAGCACTTTTCGGATTCATTATGAGCAAGCATTTAGTAATGACATATATCGATTAGATGTAGCAGTACTTGGAGAAACCGAGCCTCACATAAAGGATTACCAAGGCATTTATGAAAGAAGTCATCAGTGGTACAACTTAAAAGCACTATATCCACTACCACATAGTTTATTACCATCGATTAAATTTGCAAAAGCGCAGATAGTATTATCGGACAGTTGGAACTTAGGAGAAACAAATGCGTGCTTTCCGGTTGGTAGCATAGAAGAAGAAGGAAATAAATTTGTATTGGGAAACGATAAACTTTCAGGGCAATATTGGAATTTAAAACACAAGCCAATTTTAGAAAGATTTAGCGTTACTCACAACTATAAAGTAGAAA
>NZ_JBIXJM010000027.1:0-921 GCF_044752445.1 Wolbachia endosymbiont of Drosophila barbarae
ATGCAAAGGAAAGTGAACAATTACTGAAAGTTTGGATCAACACAACGCTTGGAGAAACCTGGGTAGATAAGGGAGAAGTACCTGACTGGAAGCAATTATTTAACCGAAGAGAATTTTTTCCCGTAGGCACAGTGCCTAGGAGAGAAGTGGTACTTACTGCAGGTGTTGATGTCCAAAAAGATCGGTTAGAAGTAGAAGTTGTAGCATGGGGAAAAAGCCGCGAAAGTTGGTCAATAGACTACCGAGTATTTGAAGGTGATACTGGAGGCGGAGAAGTATGGGGAAAACTCTCTGAGCTCTTAAATCATCATTTTATCGGTCAAAATGGGCTTGAATATATGATAAGTATGATGGCAGTTGATGCAGGGTATGCAACGCAAGAAGTATACAACTGGGTAAGAGGTCATCAAGGAGCTGGAAGAGTAATGGCAGTTAAAGGTGTAAATAAAGCCCTAGTACCACTTAGCAGTCCAAGTAGAGTAGATATAACAGTTGGTGGTCAAAAGCTAAAAAGAGGAATAAAGCTATGGCCAGTGGGAGTATCGATATTAAAGTCAGAGCTTTTTCAATTACTTAATATTTTAAAAGAAGAAGAAGGAAAAGCTCTACCTGGATATTGTCATTTTCCCGAGTATGCACCTGAATATTTTAAACAGCTAACGGCAGAGCAATTAGTCAGCAAGGTAGTGAAAGGATATACCAAACAAGAGTGGCAGAAGGTAAGAGAAAGAAATGAAGTGTTAGATTGCCGAATTTATGCCAGAGCAGCATCTATTGCGCTTGGAATCGATCGTTGGCCAGAGAGTAAATGGAATAGTTTAAGTGAAAAGCCAGAAAGCAAAAAACCTAAAAAAGTGAGACAAAGCAAATGGTTGAATGAGAAGTAAGATGTACAACGAAGAGTATTTAATTCAAGTCGAA
>NZ_JBIXJM010000028.1:0-1043 GCF_044752445.1 Wolbachia endosymbiont of Drosophila barbarae
AGCAAGTCATCAATATCAAATTTAATATTTCCTAATTTACCATGAATAACACCATTTTTATCTGTTCTAAATTTTACCTGACCAGACTTAATGGTTTTAATAGCTTCTGCAATGTTAGAAGTCACAGTACCAAATTTAGGGTTAGGCATCAGCCCTTTAGCACCCAATACTTTTGCAATAGGAGTGATTTTTGCCATAAAATCAGGAGTAGTAATGCACCAATCAACATCTAACTTTCTACCTTTTTTTATTTCTTCAACTAAATCCTCTCCTCCTGCAATATCAGCACCAGCTTTTTCAGCTTCTAATAAATGTTTATCTTGAGCGAAAACAGCTACTTTAATATTCTTCCCGATACCTTTAGGCAAAACTACTGTACCACGCACCTGCTCTTCAGATTTACGTGAATCTACGCCTAAATTGACCGCAATATCAACTGATTCATTAAATTTTGCTGAAGCAGACTCAACAATCTTCTTCAAACACTGCTTAGGATTATCATTATATGTATTCATTTACCTAACCTTCCACAACTTCTATACCCATAGATTTTGCAGTGCCTACAACCATTTTCACTGCTGAATCTTCATTATCCACTTTCATATCAACCATCTTGCACTTTGCTACTTTAATTATAGCAGACATAGGTAATTTAGCCACTAATTCTTTACCAGGATTACCAGAACTTTTACTTAATTTAGCCTCCTGCTTAAGTAAATAAGCCACAGGCGGACCGCTGACAGTAAAATCATGAGAGCGATCATCCTTTATGGAAATTCGCACTGTTACTAAATCGCCTACTTTATAATTAGCGTTAGCAGCACTAGTAACTTTATTAAAAGCTTCACAAAACTTAGGAACAGGTATACCACGTGGACCAAGTACTGAAGCAATTTTCGGTCCTGGAACTGCTTTCCCAGCTTCCATAAGTAAGTTAATCTTAGCAACTATAACACTCATAATTAATCCTCTATTTTCTCTACTTGAGCCAGATCAAGCTCTATTATTGTCGGCTTACCTAAAATCGATACTTCCACATTAAT
>NZ_JBIXJM010000029.1:0-1013 GCF_044752445.1 Wolbachia endosymbiont of Drosophila barbarae
CTTTACGCAAAGATGAGAACATTACAGGACAGATAAATTTAAAGTGGGAAAAGGAGTTCCAAAAATTTGAGCAATCAATAAATGAAACACATAGAGAATTTGAAGCATCTTTACCAAATCAAAATTTCTTAGCGTATTCAACAAAAGATGATGACTTCAAAATTAGATTTGAAAATGAAGAAAAACCAATAGAAATTAGCAATATTTTAAGAGCTAGCAGTGAAGGTAAGGTTTATAACATATCTTTAGGGAAAGATAGTCAAATAACTGCAACCAAAAAAGGCAGCGAAAGGCACTATGATTTTACTGGTTCAAGCTCATGTGAAATGACCATTAATTGGCAGGCTAAGGATTCTGAAGGTAACAGCATAGACTGCAGCATGACCGTAAAATTGGATTCTGGTGGTATACAGAGTGTTATTGGTGAACCAAAATTTGGAGGAATAACGAGTTCAGAAGAAGTATTAAAGTTAGTTGGACAAAATAAAGAAGTTTTTATCAACGGAAAAACTCTGTATCAAGCTTTTACTGGCATATCCAAGAGTGTAGACGATCAGCAAGTACCAGCAGAGGAAATATTTACAAAAGATCTACATATATCACCACAGTCACCTACACCAAGCAGCAGTGGGTATTCCTCTCCTAGCACACCTTCTTCACGTAGAAGTTCTATATCCACCAGCAGTGAATTTAGTGATGAAGATGAAATATTTGAGGATGATATGTCTGGTGATGAAGAAGAGTATGAGCAAGAAGGATTAAAAGATGAAGTTGAGGAATTAGAGGAAGAAAAAGAAACATTTGCTAAATATTTTGCAGTGCAGGCAAAGCAGCTTGAGGATCTAAGATTAGAACGTGACTCCTTGAGAGATAAAGTCAATGAACAACAGCGAGCGATATTTGAAAGAGGTCAAAGAATAAAGGAACAAGAGGAAGAACTACAGGATAAAAATGATGTAATAAAGAACTTATAGCTCTTTTCATAGAAGTCCGGATGTGATAAGATAAGGATA
>NZ_JBIXJM010000030.1:0-11062 GCF_044752445.1 Wolbachia endosymbiont of Drosophila barbarae
GAGACGCCAGATACGTGAGTTTTTTTGTCATTTAATCTGTACAGAGAAGATAAATAAATAGCTTCAGTTTTATGATAAGGGAGCTGGCGGAGTTTGTCAAGAAAGTTTTTTCGTTTCTATTCCCAATAAAAGTGCGTTATATGGTTATGCAAGAAGTCTATTTACCCATTTGCTTAACTTTCTCTCTACTTTTTTTGAGTAAGGCCGCTATTGGCATAACAGACATTCATCGTAGTCAATATCTGTTTTTTGTTGCAATATTTCACTTTTTTTGAATATGTCATGCGAGACCTTATCGGCTCTCTGCATTGATTGTGATCTGCAGTAATATAAGCTCTTCAATCCTTTTTTCCAAGCAAGCATGTGTATTTTGTGCAAGTAACGTTTATGTACGTTGGCAGGTAAGAACAGATTTACTGATTGAGATTGACAAATATACGAAGTTCTATCACTTGCATGTTCTATAATCCATCTTTGGTCAAGCTCGTACGCTGTTTTAAATGTCAATTTTTCATGCTCACTAAGAAAATCTAAATGCTGAACGGAACCCTCGTTTGTTGAAATTGAAGACCATATTTTATCATTGTCTTGATTTTTTTCTGCTAATAGTTTTTGCAAGAATTTATTTCGCACTACAAATGAGCCTGTAAGTGTCTTTTGTATGAATACGTTTGCTGCGTATGGTTCTATTCCAGGGGAGGTATTACCTGCAATAATGGAGATCGAGGCAGTAGGAGCAATAGCGAGTTTGTGTGTAAACCTTTCCATTAGATCAACTTCTTTGGCATCAGAACATGCTCCCTTTTCTTCTGCTAATTTTTTAGAAACTATATCTGCTTGCTCGCGTAAATACTTAAATATTTTTTTATTCCATTGTTGTGCTGTTACTGATTCAAAAGGAACCATTTTGCTTTGTAAAAATGAGTGAAAGCCCATCACACCAAGACCAATACTGCGTTCTCTGGCTGCAGAATATTTTGCTCGCTGCATTTCATTCGGTGCTTTATTTATGAAATCTTCCAATACATTATCAAGAAAGCGCATTATATCTTCTATGAAGAGTTTATTGTCTTTCCATTCTTCGTAGTACTCAAGGTTTACGGATGATAGACAACACACAGCAGTGCGTGACTTATTCAGGTGATCATAACCTGTGGTTAAAGTTATTTCACTGCATAGATTTGACATCTTGATGTCTAAGTTGAGCTTTTTGTAAGATTCTGGCTTATTGTTATTTGTTGCATCAAGGAAAATAATGTAAGGTTCTCCAGTTTCAACTCTTGCTGTTAATATTTTGATCCATATATCCCGCGCTTTTACAGTTGAAATAACCTTATTGTTGTGAGGGCTTATTAAATTCCATTCTTGATCATTCTCAACAGCCTGCATAAATTTATCTGTTACTATTACAGCATGATGTATATTTAACGCTTTGCGATTTGGGTCACCGCCTGTTGGCTTGCGTAAATCTAGAAACTCTTCTATCTCCGGATGAGATACAGGAAGGTAGACTGCTGAACTTCCTCGCCTTAGGGATCCCTGACTAATTGCAAGCGTTAGAGCATTTTGCACTACAATAAATGGAACAATTCCTGATGTTTTGCCGCTACCCTTTACGCTTTCGCCTATTGAGCGTAAATTTCCCCAATAACTACCTATGCCTCCTCCACGTGCAGCAAGCCAAACATTTTCGTTCCATAGATCAACTATTCCCTGCAAGCTGTCTTCGGTTTCATTAAGAAAGCAAGAGATAGGTAACCCTCTCTTAGTGCCACCATTGCTGAGTATTGGTGTTGAAGGCATGAACCACAAGTTGCTCATGTAGTCATAAAGACGCTGCGCATGTTCTTTATTATCAGAATAGTAATTAGCAATACGTGCAAAGAGGTCTTGATAACTTTCATTTTCTATTAAATACCTGTCTGATAGAACTGCTTTTCCAAAGTCGGTTAATTTGCTGTCCTTTGCGTAATTAATGGTAATGTTATTCATAAAGTTCCTTTTATTCTTTTATTATATATAGATACTTAAAAGTCATTTTGAGCGATTTTTAAGTTAGGTTTTTCGGATTTTCTTGTTGATGCTGTAATGCAAACAAGATACCGTCAACCTGACTGCCATATATTTTACAGTAACTCATATAACTTATTTGCATATTTATTTCTTTTGCAACATGTTGAACATAACTTTCTGAGTGACGAAAATAGTCTCCTTTATTTACAAAGTCAATACCTTCCTTTCTTCTTATTAAACATACAATAACTCCTTTTTTGCTCGTAGATCTTTTTGCTAATTCCAACTCTTCTTGAAAGTCATGTAGATAATGTAGCACTTCAGCAAAGATAATTACATCATACTGCTGGTTTTTCTCTTGATTAAGAAACTCTTTCATTTCCATATGTATTAATTCATTGTAAACAGGCTTACCTTTTATAAAGCATCCTCTTGCGATATTTAGCATTCTACTTGAAATGTCAATTCCTGTTATATGGTTTCCAATACTATTTATTTTCAAGAAATGACCACATATTCCAGTTCCACAACCAAGGTCGAGTATATTGAGCTCAGAAGTGGAGTTGTTGAAGATTTTTGTAATTATCATGTGTACAAGTTCATGCCCTCTATATTGTTTGGCAATCAACCAATGCTCAACAAAATATTCACCTGTGTAATCAAAATATTGTCTTATGAGGTTTTTTGGCAATTCTGTAATAGGCGCTGAGTTTGTCATTTTTTTTATATAGTAAGACGCCTCCTCGTGGTCATTATCTAATTTTAGTGCCCTTGTTAAATAATTATAAGCTTTGTTAGTATTCCCTACCGCAAAATGACACCTTCCGATGTTATACCAGACTATAGGTAAATGGGGGTAAAATATGCTAATTAACCAAAATCGTAACTTTGCATCTGATATGCTACCTTTATAAAAGTGATATAAACCGATTTCAATGTTGGTGTTTAACAGGTTCTTAGATTTTTTAAGAAGCACTGTCATTTCTTTATGAAGAGTATTATATTTATTCACAATGAAGTGTTTTACTTTCTTAATATTTAATACGTCAATGAGCTTAGACATACAATTTAAAGCAACGTTTTTTATAAAAGAGAGATTACTTTTCATACGTTAGAAATACTCCGAATGTTTATTATCATTTTTAGGCAATTGATTTTAACACATTTTATCTTACAAAATATCTTTTTTATTAATTTTTACTGTATATATAAGTTTACCACATATTTCTCAGATTATACTGTTTAGGATTGCTAGTATATTGTTGTTGATAATATAAGTAAATGTTTTGTGCAAAAAGGCGTTGACATATTATTTATTAGGGTATAACATATAAAAGATTAATTTAGTTTTTAGATGTTTGAAAAGTTTTATGGTAGAGATTAATTTAATCTCAATTCAATTTTAATAATATTTAACTCTGCATATTCTGCATATAGTCGGATAAATAAATTATTAAGAGCACTTGATGGATGCCTTGGCGTTAAGAGGCGATGAAGGACGTGGCAGGCTGCGATAAGCTGTGGGGAATTGTCAACAAATTTTGATCCGCAGATTTCCGAATGGGGAAACCCAACTAGTTTAGCTAGTTATTACGTACTAAGTATGTAAAGCAAACTTGGTGAACTGAAATATCTAAGTAGCCAAAGGAAAAGAAATCAACCGAGATTCTGTTAGTAGTGACGAGCGAAAGCGGAAAAGGCTAGTGATTTAAGAATAAGAATTAGAATACTCTGGAAATAGTAACCATAGAAGGTGATAGTCCTGTATAAGTAGAAAGTTTTTAAATCCTTGAGTAGAGCGGGGCACGTGAAATCCTGTTTGAATATGGGGGGACCATCCTCCAAGCCTAAATACTCCTTAACGACCGATAGTGAACAAGTACCGTGAGGGAAAGGTGAAAAGAACCCCGGGAGGGGAGTGAAATAGAATCTGAAATCAAGTGCTTACAAACAGTTGGAGCTCTATATCAATTTATTGATATTTAGAGTGACAGCGTACCTTTTGCATAATGGGTCAGCGAGTTAATCTATGAAGCAAGCTTAAGCCGTTAGGTGTAGGCGTAGCGAAAGCAAGTCTGAATAGGGCGTTTTAGTTTTATGGATTAGACCCGAAACCAAGTGATCTAGTCATGACCAGATTGAAGGTGTGGTAAAACACACTGGAGGATCGAACCAGTTAATGTTGCAACATTATTGGATGAGGTGTGATTAGGGGTGAAAGGCCAATCAAACTTGGAAATAGCTGGTTCTCCGCGAAATCTATTTAGGTAGAGCGTTGTATGTATGTTGTTGGGGGTAGAGCACTGGATAGACTAGGGGGATTCACCGTCTTACCAAATCTAACTAAACTCCGAATACCAACAATTAATTATACAGCAGGCACACTACGGGTGCTAAGTCCGTGGTGAAGAGGGAAACAACCCAGATCACTATCTAAGGTCCCAAAATTACAGCTAAGTGGGGAAGGAAGTAGAAAAACCATTACAGCTAGGAGGTTGGCTTGGAAGCAGCCATCCTTTAAAGAAAGCGTAACAGCTCACTTGTCTAAATAAGTTTTTCTGCGCCGAAAATGTACCGGGGCTAAAGCTGTATACCGAAGATGTGAGTGCTTATTGATTTCGATCAATAGGCGCGGTAGCGGAGCGTTCCGTAAGTCTGTGAAGGTGGTTTGTGAAAACTGCTGGAGATATCGGAAGTGAGAATGCTGACATAAGTAGCGTAAAAGAGTGTGAAAAACACTCTCACCAAAAATCTAAGGGTTCCTACGTTAAGTTAATCTGCGTAGGGTTAGTCGGTTCCTAAGGCGAGTCCGTAAAGGAGTAGTCGATGGCAATTAGGTTAATATTCCTAAACCTCTTAAGTGTGACGGGTTTCGTATTTGTATAGATCTTATTGGATTGATCTATGCTTAAAAGAAGCTCCAGGAAATAGCACTTATATTTATGAGGCCGTACCGCAAACCGACACTGGTGGATGAGTAGAGTATACTAAGGTGTTGAAAGAATGATGTTGAAGGAACTCGGCAAATTATACCTGTAACTTCGGAAGAAGGGTAACCTGCTTTTAGGCAACTATGAGTAGGTGGCACAAAATAGGGAGTAGCGACTGTTTACTAAAAACACAGGACTCTGCAAACACGTAAGTGGAAGTATAGGGTCTGACGCCTGCCCGGTGCTGGAAGGTTAATAGGAAGGGTGCAAGCTCCGAATTGAAGCCCCAGTAAACGGCGGCCGTAACACTGACGGTCCTAAGGTAGCGAAATTCCTTGTCGGGTAAGTTCCGACCCGCACGAATGGCGTAACGATTTCTCCACTGTCTCCAACATCACTTCAGCGAAATTGAATTCCCCGTGCAGATGCGGGGTACCCGCGGTTAGACGAAGAGACCCCGTGCACCTTTACTATAGCTTTACATTGCTATTAAAAGTGTGATGTGCAGGATAGGTGGGAGACTTTGAAGTTATGGCGCTAGCTATAATGGAGTCAACCTTGAGATACCACCCTTTACACTTTTGATATCTAACTATGTTTCATTATCTGGAACTAGGACATTGTATGGTGGGTAGTTTGACTGGGGCGGTCGCCTCCTAAAAAGTAACGGAGGCGTGCGAAGGTAAGCTAGAGCTGGTCGGAAATCAGCTTGATAGTATAATGGCATAAGCTTGCCTGACTGCGAGGCTGACAAGCCAAGCAGAGACGAAAGTCGGTCATAGTGATCCGGTGATTCTGTATGGAAGGGTCATCGCTCAACGGATAAAAGGTACGCCGGGGATAACAGGCTGATGGTGTTCGAGCGTTCATAGCGACGACACCGTTTGGCACCTCGATGTCGACTCATCACATCCTGGGGCTGAAGAAGGTCCCAAGGGTTCGGCTGTTCGCCGATTAAAGTGATACGTGAGTTGGGTTTAGAACGTCGTGAGACAGTTCGGTTTCTATCTGCCGTGGGTGAAGGAAATTTGAGAAGGTCTGACTCTAGTACGAGAGGACCGAGATGGATATACCTCTGGTGTACCAGCTGTTATGCCAATAGCATCGCTGGGTGGCTATGTATAGATGGGATAATTGCTGAAAGCATATAAGCAAGAAACCCTCTTCAAAAAGATTTCCCAATTAAGGCCGTGGAAGACTACCACGTTGATAGGCTAGGTGTGGAAGCATGGTAACATGTGAAGCTAACTAGTACTAATAGCCTGATTGATTTATTTGCTTTCTATATGTGTGTATGCAGTGTTAAATATTAAGTTAAAATTGTTAAGTTAGAAATTTTTATTGACTTGGTGGCTATAGCAAAAACGAACCACCCGATCTCATCTCGAACTCGGAAGTGAAACTTTTTAGCGCTGATGGTACTTGAAAAGGGAGAGTAGGTCGCCGCCAAGTTTATAAAAATTTCTTTGTTAATTAGACAGTAGGTATACTTATATTTTAACTTTCTTGTTTTGTTACTATTCTTTAAGTTTTTACTTTAACTACGATATCTTTTTTTTCTTATATGTTCTTGGTCATTTTCTACATTATTTAGCATTGTTCCTACTTCCCCTAATTGATTCCCTTTTGAAGGAGAATTACTGATTTCTGGTAATATTACATTACCTCCCACTTTTTTAAATAATTCTTCTTGTTGGCGAAATGCTGACCTCCAATCTGTTCCTGTTCCTTTAGGAAGAAATAAGAATTGATACATCTGACCAAAGCCTGTGTTATTTACCTCTTTTATATGCTCTACCATTCACCACACCCATTAACTATTTTTAAAAATTTTACCTATGTTATCATAAAAAGTATAGTTGTAAATACCTTAATTGAGATTTTTTTTTATTTTATCTTTTTTAAGCAAATAGTTAGATCTTTTTGTAAATTTTTATAACTTGCTTGCATAATGTTTCTATGAGTTAGTATTATGTAGTAGTGCCCTATATTACTTATATTTAAAATGTTAATTTTAGCAAGCATTCGTAGTTGCCTTTTTATTTTATTTCTTTTTGCTGCTTTTCCGGTTTTTTTACTGATAGCCAGACCTACTCTAATAGTATGAATGTACTTTTCAGGTTCTCTTTCTTTTATAGCGTACAGTGATATATAAAGCCCACGATAAAAAAGACTGTTGAGTGCTAACTTATTTTTGAAAGCAGAAGAAAAATCTTTTTTTTTATACTTACTATGCGCATAATTTGTTACACCCTAATGAACGGCGCCTATTAAGGATTTTTCTTCCAGCTCTTGTTGCCATACGTGAACGAAATCCGTGTCTGCGCTTTCTTATCAAATTTTTTGGTTGAAATGTTCTCTTCATTGTTTTTATATTAATATAATTATTTATTTTAAATTGTTTTACTTTATTGTCAAATAATGGTGAACTTGTATGACATTTTCGTAGAATAAAATTTGATGCATGGAAGAATGAATTCGGTGATAGTCATACCTGTCTTACTAATCCTTTTATTTTGTTTTAGTAGGTTTCAAGAAGTAAATAAGGTTAAATCTTATCTATATCTTAGTTGTGTATGGATGCTAACTTGGTTGTTAGTATTCTATAATAATTGTTTTGTAACTTTTATTTCTATAGCGTTACTTTTTTTCATGCTTGCTTTTATCTTTAAAAATAAAAGAAATAAGATAATAAAACTTTCGTTATTTGTGGCTTTGGCCATATCATTTTTTATCACTTTATTTATAATGCTGTCTATTTTTATTCAATCCATTAGTTTTTTTAATAAAGTAGCTATTTCAGAATTCTTGTTTTGCTTGAAATGGGGCCACAATGTAGTCACTATCAATGAAGAGAAGATAGGATGTTTTGGTATAGCGCCGCTTTTAGTTGGTACATTACTTATAACTATTATAGCAATGTTAGTTGTCGTTCCGCTTGGTTTATTTTCTGCAATATATATTAGTGAATATGCGAGTGAGAAAGTGCGTTATATTGTTAATACAACTTTGCAAGTTTTGTCTGCTATTCCTACGGTTGTATATGGATATTTCGCGGTTGTGTTTTTGTCTTTCTTTATAAAGCAGGTAGCAAATTTTTTTGGTTTAAGTATACACTCAGAAAGTGCCTTAGTTGCCGGTTTATCGATTGGGATAATGATTCTTCCTTTTATTATTTCTTTACTCGAAGATGCCATAAGATCTGTTCCAAAAAGCTTGCGTTATGGCTTCATGGCACTTGGTGCAACTCCAGCGGAAACTATATGGCATATAACAATACCTTATGCAATGCCTACAATTTTAAGTGCAATTTTATTGTCAATTTCAAGAGTGATAGGTGAAACAATGATTGTGCTAATGGCTGTGGGAATCAACGCAAATTTGACTTTTAACCCTCTTAATTCAGTTACTACCATTACCGTGCAGATCGCTACATTACTTACCGGAGATCAGGATTTCAATAGTGTACAAACTCTTGCTGCTTATGCGCTTAGTTTAGTATTGTTTATTATTACTTGGCTATTAAATGCATTTGCATTGTTTGTAATGAAGCGTAACTAGTAAGCGTTTTAATGTTGCAAAATTTCTATTAATAATATAAAATTTATTTTCTTTAGAAGTTCTTTTATGGAATTATAGTGTTAGGTGATAAAAATAAAGAGATGAATATAGGTAGAGCGATTAAGGTAACTCAAGCAGTTGTTGATATAAAATTTGAAGGTGAATTGCCTAAAATATTTAATGCTTTAAAAAGCAAACTAAAATATAAGGATAAGGAGCTGGTTTTAGAAGTTTCGCAGCATATAGGTGACAATATAGTTCGTTGTATTGCTATGGATAGCACAGATGGCATGTCAAGGGGGGATGAATTTGTTGATACAGGTGCACCAATATCGGTGCCAATTGGGCGTTCAACTTTAGGAAGGATTTTTAATGTTGTTGGAGAGCTTATAGATGAGTGTGGTCCACTGAAGGGAAAGTATAACTTAGAGCCTATACACAGAGCACCTCCAAGTTTTACTGAACAGAGAATACAGGAAGAAGTTTTAGTTACGGGAATAAAAGTTATAGATCTTCTTGCACCTTATCTTAAAGGAGGAAAAATTGGCTTATTTGGTGGAGCCGGTGTTGGTAAAACAGTCCTAATAATGGAATTAATTAATAATATAGCAAAAGCTCATAAAGGATTTTCTGTGTTTGCCGGGGTAGGGGAGAGAACGCGTGAAGGTAACGATCTTTATCACGAGATGATCACTTCAAATGTAATAAATATAAATGAGCATGAAAAATCTCAAGCTGTTTTGGTTTATGGTCAGATGAATGAGCCTCCTGGAGCAAGGGCTAGAGTTGCTTTAACAGCACTTACTATGGCAGAGTATTTTCGTGACCGTGAAAACCAAGATGTTCTATTTTTTGTGGATAATATCTTTAGATTTACACAAGCTGGTTCTGAAATTTCTGCTTTACTTGGAAGAATACCGTCAGCTGTTGGTTATCAGCCAACCCTTGCAACTGATATGGGTGCAATGCAAGAAAGAATAGCTTCAACAACTTCTGGCTCTATTACTTCTGTGCAAGCTATATATGTTCCTGCGGACGATTTGACTGATCCAGCCCCAGCAACTACATTCTCTCACCTTGATGCAACCACAGTGTTGTCAAGGCAAATAGCTGAAATGGGAATATACCCTGCTGTTGATCCACTTGATTCAACTTCTCAGTCTTTATCTGCTGAAATCATTGGTGAAGAACATTATAATGTAGCTTCTGAGGTGAAACGTATATTGCAAACTTATAAATCACTGCAAGATATTATCGCAATACTTGGTATGGATGAGCTATCTGATGAAGATAAAATTATTGTTGATAGGGCTCGTAAGATTCAGAAATTTCTTTCTCAACCTTTTCACGTTGCAGAAATATTTACTGGCATGCCTGGTAAATTTGTTTCACTTTCTGATACTGTTTCCAGTTTTAAAGGGATTGTTGAAGGCAAATATGATCACTTACCAGAGGCTGCTTTTTATATGGTGGGGAATATAGATGAAGCAATAAAAAAGGCTGAATTAATACAAGCTGAAGCTAAATAAAAGTTAAAGATTATGAATACTTTTAAAGTGCAATTTTTCTCTCCTGATGATCAAATTTCATTCAGTGGAGTGGTTTCTCTTTCAGTAACTGGGCTCGAAGGGGAGCTTATGATTTTAGCTCACCATGCTCCTTACTTAATTTATTTATTGCCTGGTATGATTACTGTTAAAATGAGTAACCAAACAGAAAAGAAGGTTGTAATTGATAGTGGCGTATTAGAAGTTGCAAATAATAATTGTAGCATTATAACAAGTCAAATTCAGGTTTTTGATCGTGCAATTCATGATGAGAAATCGTTTAAAAATAAGAGAATTAGTATATATTTAAGTTATCTTGATGAGAAGTTTCTTTCTTAGTTATTTTAGGCAAAAAGTCAATTATCATTCAAGTGGCTATAAGATTTTTGCTCAGGGGGCTCTTTTTTGTCATCCCAGAAACCCCGGGGTGTCATCCCAGTGTCGGAGTACTTTAGGTGTATGATCCCAGAGTGTGATGGTATGGGACCATACACCTAATCAAATAAAAATTAAAGAAGGAGAGTTGGTTGTAACGGTTGGAGATAACGACTTTGTTTTACCTGGAATTTACGTTGGATAAACTACAAAAAATAACAGGTAAAAATCAACGTAAATTTAAGATAAATCGATTTTATTAGTATTATCAAATCAAAATCTGTTTTTAATTAATCAATAATACTTTTTTACATATTTTCATCCCCTTTCATGGATTTTTTAATTTTATAGATGATATCTAATATTATTAGAAGCATTGTAAAATATCTTATGAGAAAAATTATAAAATATATTAGCATTATTGGTATTGCATGTTTAGTATTGTTATTTTTTATATCTAATGTGGAAACACGCGTAAAAACACAGGAAGAACAATTATTCCTAGCTGTAGAAGATGGTAATGCACAAGAAGTAAAACTATTACTCAAAAATGGTGCAGACCCAAATTGACCTTACCCAGAAAAAGTAGAGAGAAAGTTAAGACGTTTTTATCATGAGAATAAATTGTGCAGGAAT
>NZ_JBIXJM010000031.1:0-1686 GCF_044752445.1 Wolbachia endosymbiont of Drosophila barbarae
CGAATTGAAGTTATCTTTTGAAAAAACTATTGATACTATCGATTACAACAAAAGTACATTGTCTAAAAAAATCATTTCAAACTGGATAAAGGTAGACGACCGAAATGATCCATTAAGAGTAAAATTCGCAGAAATTGAGGAGTCAATAAATGATAATGATTGGCAAAATATAACTGTTACAGTAAGCAATTTAACGCATTCAGAATTCAAGCCATGGCTGAATAAATTGAATGGTTTTATTGTAGCTTCTAAGAATATTTCAACAATATATCATCACTTATTACAATATATCTCATGATTTATTTTATAATTTTCGCTTTTTCGTTTTTATTTGGTATATGGGTCAAGGTAAGTGGTGAAGTAATAAAATTGGAATTAGGCAATTACACTATAAGTATTGATCTATATTTCATTATTTTTACTTGTGTAGTTTTATTATTTTTATTAATTACACTTGTACGCTTTTTTTCCTCCATTTCATCAACATTTGCCAACATAAGAAATAGAAGAAGGGATAGGGAAGAATTGCTTCTCTTTGAAGCTTTCTTTAGCATAGACTTAGACAATATAGAGAATGCCCAAAAGCTAGTTAAAAGTCTGAGTGAGGAGAGCGATAGGTTGTCTTTAATAAAGCTCTTTAACTCAGGTAAGACGGGAAATTACAGCTTTTTCAGTAACGGTTTAACAAATATTGCAAATAAAAATCGTAACTTAGCTCTACTTCTAGCCAATAAGCTGATTGTCCACCTCAAACAAGAAAAAGTAGTCTTTCAAAAATTTATAGAATATTGCTCTAGTTCAATTAATGATAAAATGCTATCTATTCCCTTTCAAATAGAGCATTGCATATTGAAAGAAGATTGGATTAATGCAATTTTGAGGTTGAAGGAAGCAGTTAAGTCCAATATTTTTCTCCCCTTTGATCATAAAGAAATGTTTGCAGTGTTTTATTGCGCTTTAGCAAAGCAATATGAAAGTAAAGGAAATTTTAAGGAGGCTATAAAGTCTTTATTTAGAGCACAACGTTATAGTGCAATTTTTCAGCCCATCAATTATTTAAAGGCAGAATTATATATTAAACTTGGAAAAATCAGAAAAGCTTCTGCAGTGCTAGAGGCAGAGTATACAGTAAATCCTACTCCTCAGTCAGCTAAAATGTACATCAATTTAAATAGTAAAGGTGCTGAAAGACTATACAACTTACGCCCTGATTATTATTTTAGTTACTGTTTACTTGCTTTGTCCTCAATGAGTTCAGGTAAATATGATCTTGCAAGTCAATATTTAGACACTGCTATGAAAAAAGCTAATTACATGTCAATCTACTTTATTGTAATACAACTCAAGGTTACATTGCAAGAACACGACAAGGTAATTTATTGGCTAAACAAGATGGACTCAGAAGCTTTGCCTGATCCAGGCTGGAAATGTAAAAATTGTAACAGGGAACTAGAACAATGGGATCATAAGTGTTCAAGTTGTAATAGTTTTAATTGTGTTTATTATATATTATAAAATTCCACAAAGTGTAGAAATTACCATTAGGCTACTTTCACATTGATATTGCTGAAGTTAGAGCACTTTCTTAATATAATCCTTATCTCCAAACAATAAACCTGCAAGTTTCTTAGCTAGACTTGGTTTTAATGTCAAAAAAACTTGCTTTTAGACACTAACAGTTATATA
>NZ_JBIXJM010000032.1:0-8048 GCF_044752445.1 Wolbachia endosymbiont of Drosophila barbarae
ATACCAGAATAATAAGCTACTGATATTCTCCACCTTTTTTATCTTTAATCCATCATAGCTAGCGATGCAATAAAGCCCACCGATTCATTCTACTGCAACGCAGAAAATTCGTACAATTGTACATAATGTGGGGCTTCTGGCTACATTTTTCTATTGAACTCACCTTTTCTCTATGTGACAGATTTCGTATTAAATTTTAAATTTAATGCGCCTAGATATACAAGCATTCCTAGCAAAACCATAGGTATAGAAAGCAACTGCCCCATAGTTAAATCAAGCCACAAATAGCCAATTTGATAGTCTGGTTCGCGAAAAAACTCAACGAAAAAACGTGCTATTCCATACCACATAACTGCAATACCAGTTAACGCACCGTGATACAGTCTTATTCTAGTTAAGAAAAACAGTGAATTTGCAACTGCAAAAAGTAGCAGTCCTTCAAAAAGTGCCTCATAAAGCTGGCTTGGATGATGCAGCAAATTATCACCACTCTCTGGAAATACCATACCCCATGGCATAGTTGTAACTCTGCCAAATAACTCTCCGTTTATAAAATTGCCTATGCGACCTAAAAATAAACCTATGGGAACTCCGCAAGAAACTAGGTCCAGTGCATAAAATGTAGGGATATTATGTCTTTTACACGAAATTATTACTGCAAGCAAAACTCCTATAGTACCACCATGAAATGACATCCCTCCTTCCCAGGTCTTCAATATCTCAATAGGGTTGCTTATATAAAGAACTGGATCATATATCAATACGTAGCCAAGTCTACCTCCAAGGATAATACCTACAATAGTGGCTGTTAATAACGAATCGTAAAAATTCTTAGTAAATATTTTTTGGTCATCTAGCCTATGTAAATACCAATATGCAAACACTATACCCAAAACGTAGGCTAAGGAATACCAATATATAGAAACAGGACCGATGCTGAAAATTACTGGATTTAAAGACATATTTTGCTATAAATTATTTTTAGACAATCTACTTTTTTCACGATCCCACTCTCTCTGTTTTATGGTTGCTCTCTTATCGTAGAGTTTTTTTCCTTTTACAATGGCAATTTTAGTTTTTGCAAATCCTTTATCGTTAAAATAGACCGAAAGCGGCACAACAGTTATCCCAGCAGTCTTGATTTGACCAATTAGTTTATTTATCTCCTTTTTATGCAAGAGTAATTTACGTTCCCTTTTTGGTTTATGATTTTTTCGGTTCGCAGCTTTATATTCTGCAATATGCATATTGTGCAGCCATACTTCGCTATTCTTTTCAACAACGTAGGCGTCGGAAATATTTACTTTTCTTTCTCTTAGCGATTTAACTTCACTGCTTAATAAGACCATACCCGCTTCAAATTCTTCTAAGATGAAATATTCAAACCTTGCTTTCCTATTTTCTGCAATAACTTCCATATCTAAAGATATCTTTAAGCTTCAATATATTACAGAGTTTTTGACTTAATTCATAATAAAACAGTTATCCCAATAAATATAAGGTGCCAGGCTAGTCTGATAGCAACAGGATAACAAAAATCAAGTAAGTGCTTTTTCTGTCTCTCTAGGCACAAGTTCCTTTACTTCTTTCATTTCAGTTTTAGGCTTTGACATTATATATTGACCAGCACCAACTATGAGCGCAGATCCTGCAGCTAGTCCAATTATTGCTGGTACAGATAGGGCAGTAGCAAATGCAAGTGCAACACCAACTATCACTGCAGTTACAAAACACACAATAACACCTTTTACAATTGCATTTTTTGCAGATTGTTCTTTTTCTTTCACAATTGCATTTTTTCCAATTTGTTTTTCTTCCTTTTTCTCTGGAAGCTGCATTACATCTTTATTTTCAGTAAGATCCTTTGGCGTTTTTTTATTCTCATTTTTTAACGTTTGCTTTTTTTCCGCTTCCTCTAAAAGCTGAATTATACCTTGATATTTAGTAAGGTCTCTTGGCGTTTTTCCATCAACATCTTTTAATGAAGGGTCTGCTTCAGTGTGTAGCAGAACTTCCACCACTTTTATTTTGCCATTTTCAGCAGCAAGATGTAAAGGAGTACGTCTATCACCATTTTGTGCATTAACCTTTGCTCCTTTTGCGATTAGAGTTTTTACTATATCTTCGTGGCCATTTTCAGCAGCAACATGCAAAGGAATCCATCTATCAGCATCCTTTATATTAACATCTGCTTTCTCAACTAGAATTTTTACTACCTCTATGTGGTTATTTTCAGCAGCAAGATGTAAAGCAGTACATCTATCATCATTTTCTGCATTAACCTTTGCTCCTTTTTTGATTAGAATGTCTACTACATCTTTATGGCCCTTTTTGGCAGCAAGATGTAAAGGAGTCTTGTCCTTAATACCTTTTGCATTAACATCTGCTTTCTCAACTAGAATTTTTACTATCTCTATGCGGTTCTCTTTAGCAGCAATATGTAAAGGAGTATATCTTTTATTATTTTGTGCATTAACCTTTGCTCCTTTTTTGATTAGAATGTCTACTACATCTTTATGGCCCTCTCTGGCTGCAAGATGTAAAGGAGTCTCGTCCACAATACCTTCTGCATTAACATTTGCTCCTTTTGCAATGAGAGTTTTTACTACATCTTCGCAGCCCTCTCTGGCAGCAAGATGTAAAGGAGTACATCCATCATCATCTTTTGCATTAACGTTTACTCCTTTATTTAATAGGTTTTTCACCTCCTCCTCATTATTATGTTTAACAGCTGAATGCAAAGCTTTGATGTTCTCTTGTGCCTTTAATAGAGCTTCTTTTACCGCTTTATGGCCTTTTTGAGAAGCAAATGTTAAAGGAGTCCATTTATAATGGTCTTTCGCATTAACATCTGCTCCTTTTTCAATTAGAGTTTCTACTATATCTTTGCGGCCATTTGCAGCAGCAAGATGTAAAGAAGTCCACCCATCACTATTTTTTGCATCAACGTTGATTCCTTCTGCTTTTGATAGAACTTGTACTATCTCTTTGTGGCCATTTGTAATAGCAAGATGTAAAGGAGCCCATCCTTCATCATTTTCTGCATTAACATTTGCTCCTTTTCCAATTAGAGTGTTTACTACATTTTTGTGGTTCTTTTCAACAGCAAAATGTAAAGAAGTCCATCCATTACCATTTTTTGCATCAACAATTGCTCCTTTTCCAGTTAGAATGGTTACTACATCTTCGTGGCCATAGTGAGCAGCAATATGTAAAGGAGTAATTTTATTATCATGTTCTGCATTAATATCTGCTCCGTTTTCAATCAGAGCTTTTGCTACATTTGCACAGTTCCAATAAGAAGCAAGATGTAACAATTTGACTTCCTTAGAATTTTGACCACGAGATATAGTAAATATGTAATTTATGCCAGATCCACTATCATTGTCAGGTTTACTCTTTTCCCACTCTTGACATAAATCTGGATCTTCTTCTTGTAACTTAGCTTTTATTTTTTCAACTATATTGTCCTTGCTCAAATCTGAAAGGTCATTTATTTTTTTTAATATTTCGATAAATTTATTATATTCCATAACTTCCTCACTTAAAATACATAACTTAGTTGTTATATCTTTTAACATAGAAGTCAAGAACCTAAATATTCGTTATTATCTTTCCTTAAAGAGTCATTTTAGTTATATTACAGACTATGAAAAACCTCAACTTTAGGAAGGAAATCAAGTTTTTTTCTCTGTCATTTATAATTTTATTTGTTCTATGGACTGTATTGTCTGGTTATTTTGAGCCGTTTTTTATTTTTTGTGGAGTGTTTTCCTGTATATTCACATCGTTTATCTTTAGAAGGTTGATAAACGCTGAAAGAGCTCTTAGCCAGATTTTAAATAGTACGAGTAGACTGTCGTTTTATAAGTTAGTAAGTTATATACCATGGTTAATGTACCAAATCATTTTATCAAGTGTTTATGTAACAAAAAAGGTGCTACAACTCAAATCTAAGCTTGAGCCAATCATTATCCTAAGAAAATGCAAAGGGCATAATGATGAAAGCATTGCGTTATTTGCCAATTCAGTCACAATCACTCCCGGAACTTTAACTATCAATGTTGAAAGTAAGCAGAAAACATATTTCTCTACCATGTATTTGATAGATAAAGATCTTGAAAGCGGCATTTCTGAAATAGAAAATAAAATCTTAAAAATACTACGTTCAGTTAAGTAATTGCTTTAAATAAGTTAACAGCATCCTTATATTCCCTTACAAGACTTTCAAGCATTTCTTTTGGAAGGCTATTGTTAACAATAGAACATAAATAATTATACAAATCTTCTAACCTTAATACGTTATTTCTCTTCTTGCTGTTGAATTTATACGGAAAAATATCTTCCATAACTTCAATAGTAGTAGCCTTGTTTAAAAATACATTTTCACTTGTCACGCTTATTCTTGCTAAAACAGTGTTAATTTCAGGTTCGTCACTCGTATAAAAATCTGATAGCTGAGTTATTCTAATAACGTACAAAGTTACTATTTTTGACAAGCAATTATCAGCATATTCACAATTTTTTATTACCTCCCACTGAGTAACCTGAGATTTACCTATTTTTGCATTGTTCGGTAATTTACTCATTGAACTTTCTCCATTTAATCCAGTGTAATAAATTATACTAATACTTTGTTAAATAAATAATAACGCGATTACAAAAATATATACTTATAGTAGTATATTATACAAAAATAGCACAATATCTAAGCATTAAAGCTAGTTTTAGCTGGGTACATGGGGCTATTCGTTATTTTGTGTTGTCCAGTGAGGTCCAAAATTAGAGGTCCACTTATATAAAGAGTTTAGTCTGCCTTCTTTGCTATAAAATAAGTTTTCCTTTTGAGCTGTTTTGTTAGTATTAACTAAATTCTAAACTAACTGTGCTATAATGAAAAAGATAAAACTCGGAATACTAATTTCAGGTAGGGGGTCGAATATGCAGGCCTTAATAGAAGCATGTCAAGATCAGAATTTTTCCGCAGAAGTTGCATGTGTTATCACAAATAATAGCGAAGCTGCTGGTCTGAAAATAGCAGAGCAAGCAGGAATCTCAGCGTTTATTGTTAAAGATAAACCGCTTGATGCTGGTAAAATTCACGAAATACTTGTTCAACATAAGGTTGATTTAATTTGCCTTGCAGGGTTTATGAGAATTCTCAAAGCTGATTTTCTGAGTAAATGGCATAACAAGGTGATAAATATTCATCCCTCTTTACTTCCGTCTTTTAAAGGCCTAAACGCTCAAGAGCAAGCTCTAAAAGCAGGTGTAAAAATTACAGGTTGTACTGTACATTATGTCACTCCTGAAGTTGATGCTGGAGCCATAATTGCTCAAGTTGTTGTACCAGTGTTACCAGCTGATGATATTCAAAGCCTCTCAGAACGCATTCTAGCTGAGGAGCATAAGTGTTATGTAGAAGCAGTAAGGTCAATAGCAGAAGATATATGACTGTAATAATTATTGACCTTGAGCGTTTTTTCCAACTTCAACAAAAAATAAATTTTCAGGTTCCAGTAAAGAACTTGCCAGTTCGTTTACTTCCTCTAATTTAACATCATTAATGATATTCGCATAATTATTTATACGGTTAACATCACGATCATTTATCTGCATATTATCTAGCAGCGTTGCTGTATTTGTGTTATTGGACAGGAAAAGGACAAGATTATTTACCAAGCCAATTTTTGCATCCTTGAACAATTGTTCGTCAATTCCTTGCTTTTTTATTCTGCTAAATGTATCTTTTACTGCTGATATAGCTTTGCCAGCAGTAGAACTATCAGTACTTATAAATCCAGATATAATATTTCCATGTTTATTGGAAATAATACTTGCATAAACACCATAAGTAATACCCAAGTTTTGCCTCAGTTCTGTCATTAATATTGAATTCAGCCTCATGCCACCAAGTGCATCAATTAAGACACCAGCGTTATAATAATTAGGATCTTCATAAGCTATACCTTTTTGAGCAAAAAGTATCACACTCTGTGGTATATCCATAAAAATATTCTTACTTTCTGCAGAACCAAAATTATTTTTTAAAGGTATTTTTCTAACTTTTGATCTTTTTGACGGCAATTTAGATAAATATTTATCTAATAGCGTAATAATTTCTTCTTTTTTTGTACAACCAGCAACACTGATAACTATGTTATCTTTAGCAAAATTACGCTTTATGTATGTTAAAACATCGTCTCTAGTAATGCTCATTATAGTATCAAGAGTACCGTACACACTTTTTGAGTAAGGATGTTTTTTAAACAATAACGTATCTAATTCTTTTCCAGCAACAAAATAAGGATTTTTTTCAAGATTATTAAAATCAACTTTGGCTTTCTCGAAAACTCTATTCAACCCTTCAGGGTCAACTTTAGGACGCATTATAGTATCGCTCAGTAATGAAATTGCTTCCTCTAGATTGTCAGACAAAGTATTTAATGAAACCCTAAATGCTTCTAAATCAGCAATAAAATTTAAACTAATCCCTTTATCTTCAAGCTTTTTCGCAAAATCTTTGGCATCATTTTTTCCTGCCCCTTCTTGGATTACAAGAGAAGTAAACCAAGCAAGCCCCTGTTTTTCCTTATTCTCATACACATACCCTGCATCCTTGAACGATATATTTAGTGAAACTTTTGGCAAATCATGATTTTCTACAAATAAAAACTTAAATCCTTTACGGGTAGTGACCTCCTCTATATTTAGGTTACCACTTGCTTGTAAATTAAAGCCTAGACAGAAAAAAAATAGAAATATAATTTTACTTATTCTCATTATTATCTCCTTTTGGTAATAAACGACCAATTAACTTATTAGCAGAAAAAATAGCACGGATTTTATTATTTACATCCTCTAGATTGACATCATTAATCTTGCTATATGAAATATCTATTTCATCAAGTGGAATACCAAGTGCAAGGTGTGGCACATAGAACATCGCTATATGAGTTAAGTCAGATAGATTATCAAACTGTGCTGCCTTATACCTATATTTTGAGCTTTGTAATTCCTCGCTCGTCACCCCTTTAGATACGAAGCCATTAATAGCATTATCTAACTCTCTTTCAACAATATCTAAATTAGCGCCACTTTTTGGAATTATCATAATATCAATGTAGCCATCACTAAAAGCTAGGCTATTATAATAAGCAAACACTGATACTGCCACATCTTTATCTAAAACCAAATCTTTATACAGTTTGCTGGATTTGCCGCCACCTAAAATGTCAACCGCTAAATGAGCAGCAGAGGCTTCATTTATGTGATCAAATAAGGGAACACGATAACGAAAATATAAAACTGATTCTTTTACTTCAGTGCTCTCTAAGGTCACCGATAGACCTGCATTATGCACTGGATCCTGATTTGGGTAATGTCTCATTACAGGCTTAGCTTTAATTTCGCCATATTTTTCTTCTGCTAATTTCACTACTTCATCAAACTCCACATCACCCACAATCAGCAATATTGCATTACCAGGGTGATAATAACTATCGTGAAACCTCACTATGTCATCCTGATTGTAAGTTTTGATATCGCTCTCCCAGCCAATAACAGATCTACCATAGCCATTACGGTAAAATGCACTATCCATTTCTTCCCACAACAAGTTATGAGGTTGGTTATCAAATCTCATTTTTCTTTCTTCCAGTACAATGTTTTTTTCTCTATCTATTTTGTCTTGAGTAACATTAAAATTTCCCATTCTATCTGCTTCAACTTCCATTGCCAGTGGTAAATCTTTTTTGGGGATCAACTCAAAATAACAGGTATATTCTTTAGTGGTAAATGCGTCAAATTGAGCCCCAATGCTACTCATAGTGGCTTCTATATCTGTGAACTTCCCTGTAGTTTCAAACATTAAATGTTCAAAGTAGTGAGCCAATCCTGCTTTGCCGATTGGATCATCCATTCCCCCAACTTTGTATATTACTGCATGTAAAACGGCTGGAATCCGATGATTAGAAACAACATAAACATCTAGTCCGTTACTGAGTTTAGTATATTTTATGTTGTGCTCTATGTTTAAAGCATTCGAA
>NZ_JBIXJM010000033.1:0-1775 GCF_044752445.1 Wolbachia endosymbiont of Drosophila barbarae
AATAAGCTACTGATATTCTCCACCTTTTTTATCTTTAATCCATCATAGCTAGCGATGCAACAAAGCCATCCCAGACTGGGATGACATCATCCTTTTTTTGGGATTCCAGTGCAGCTACTTGCATCTGCCACCTGCAATGTTCGTACAGATGTAGGGAAACATCTATGAGTACCATTCCTATTACCTTATTTCCATTTTCATTTCATTTTCAAAGGAGGCTATTATGTCACTCACCGATATCGCTCACCGTATCAATGAACTCGCTTCATCATGGGAGCAATTTAAATTAATAAATGATCGCAAACTAAAAGAAATTGAAAGCAAAGGGCGTGCTGATTCTGCAACAATTGAGCAGCTATGCAAGGTAAATAATGCCATTGATAGTTGCAAAGAGCGTTTAGACTTGATCGAAACTGCAGCTCAACGTCCAGAAGTAAATACAGATTTTAGCACAAGCGATAAATATTTTTCTGATTATATCCGCAAGGGAATGGAAAGCGGTTTATCACACAAAACCCTCAGTGGAGATAACAGTGATATCGGGGGGTATCTAGTTACTCCGCATATTGTAAAACGCATAAACAAGCGCGTAACTGATTCGTCCCCAATGCGACAAATATGCTCCAGTCAAAGAATCTCTACTGAAACATTGGATTACATTATAGAAGATTTTGACCGCGCCGGTGCAGGTTGGAGCAGTGAAACAGTAGATGATGAGGATGGTGGCAATAAGTCTAAGTATGATTTTGCAAAAGATACGGACACGCCCAAAATCCAAAAGATTTCCGTCACAACTTACGAGTTATATGCTCAACCACAAATATCACAAAAGTTACTCGATGATGCGTTTGTCGATGTTGAGAGTTGGCTGGTGGAAAAGATTGCCGAGACTTTTAGTAAGGAAGAAAGCGAAGCCTTCATTAAGGGTGAGGGCACTTTTCAACCAAAAGGAATTTTAGCTTATGAAAATGGAAACAGTTATAATAAAATAGAGCAAGTTAAAACTGAAAAATTAGATAGTGATTCAATAATGATGTTGTATTACTCTCTGGATGAATATTATTCCAAAAATGCATCATTTTTGATGAACAGGAGTACGTTGAAGGACATTAGGCTGCTAAAATCTCAAACAGGTCAATATCTTTGGCAACCAAGTTTGTCGCTTGAAGCTCCAGATACCTTAATGGGAGTGCCAGTATACCAGTCTGCCGATATGCCACCAGTGCCAAACAATCAGCTACCAGTAATTGCGATGGCAGATTTCAAACAAGCTTATAAGATTGTAGATAACAGAGGAATGAGAATATTAAGAGACCCTTATACGAATAAACCTTATGTGAGGTTTTTTGTCACTAAGCGTGTCGGCGGAGAGGTTGTAAACACCAGTGCTATTAAATTGTTGAAAGTTGCGAGCAAGTACTAAAAACTTCCGCAGCATCATCTTTATAGCTGATCAAAGCAACACGTCATACCGCGATTCATTCCATAACTGTACGAACATTGTGATTTTGGCCCATCAGGAGGGTGTCATCCCAGTGCTTGACACATATAGCTAAACTGACTTAGATTTACCGACAGTTTGAAAAACAAAAATTCGTCATTCCGCTACTTGTTAGCGGAATCTATGCTGAGATATCGCGGCGGTATGACGTAGGAAAACCTTTCTTGGGTTAGCTATAGTTTGCTATATTATGTGATTTTATTTTTAGCATTGCTTCTTACATTATGTAATTTTGTTTTCCATAATGCATATTATGTAATTTTCGATGCTAAGA
>NZ_JBIXJM010000034.1:0-2199 GCF_044752445.1 Wolbachia endosymbiont of Drosophila barbarae
TTATTGCAGCTATTACAACGTATTTAATTACTTTAGGTTAAAGAAAAAAGACTTTGATTGTAAAAATTATGGGTATTTGAATATAGGCTGTGGCAAAGTGTCTTATGCAGAATTGCCTAAGGAATATCCTCTTATCTTAGGAGTAAGTGGTACCTTGACTACGCTAGATGAGCATGAAAAAAAAGCGGTAAGAAAATCTTATAACATCAGAGAAAATTCCATCATGCCATCTTTTTTTGGTGACTCTCATTTGAAATTTAATTCAAGTGAAAATTTTACATCTCAGAATTCAGAAGAAGAATGGCTCAGTAAAATTTTTAATCGTGCAAACTCTAAGGTTGGTTCAGGACAATCAGTGTTAATATTTTTTGATACAGATGTAGAAATAAGAAAGTTTAAAGAAAAATTCTTCGGTAAATTTGATCGCTTACACATATTAACAGAAAATACGGAAGAGCATACCAAAGAAAAGTACATCGATGAGGCAGGTATTGCAAAAACAGTAACGCTAGCAACAAGAGGTATGGGTCGTGGTGTTGATTTTAAGGCTAGTGTTGCTGTAGAAAATAGCGGCGGGGTGCATGTTATACAGACATTCTTTTCACTTGATATAAAAGAAGAAACACAGATTAAGGGTAGAACTGCACGTAAAGATAATAAGGGTAGTTATGAGTTGATACTCTGTAAAGAACATTTGGTAAATGCTGAGTTTCTAAAAGAAGAAGAAAAAGAAATTACTATAAATTATGAAAGCTTGAATAAATCCAGAGAACAAAAAGTAAAAGAAAAAGGCTCAAACAATGAAAAAAGAATTAGAGAGTCAGAAAGTAATCATAAGACAACGATGGATTTTCTTGAATCTTTTTTTCAAAAAGAATGTAGCACTAATATAGATCAGCCATCTGTGGAACCAGCAGTAAGTAGACAACAAAATAGGTAGGAGTTATGTATGTTTAATGTTCAAAATCAACAGATTAGTGACAGTGGAAGAAATGTAAGCTCTGTTTTGAATATTGAGCAAGCTATTCAGTATTTAAATTCTTTGGGGAGTTGGGTAGGAAATGAGCCTTGGCTAGCAAACGTGTCAGAAGAATTAAATAAACGGTATAGAGAGCTAAGGAAGGACATAAGAGAAAATACTAATTCTTGGTCTTATTCACAGTATTATGAGCGTTTAGCTTACCACTATTATAACCTTGCGTGCTACTATAATGATGAGCTGTTTAATAAATATAAGGTTAACTTAGAAAGCGTAAAACAATGTTTAGAAAAATGTTTAGAGAAGCTTGCTGAAGTTTCTGGAGAAGGCTATTCAGACAGGACAAAAGAATTAAAGAATGATGCTGAAAAGTTTTTGACAAAAGTAAAGAAAATACATGAGCAGCAAGAAGATCTGCTGACAAAATATAGCACTTTTAATAAATTCAAAAAGTACACAAAATTATGTATTGTTTTAGGTAGTATAAATCAGGTTCCTTTGCAACAATGCTCTGCTGAGAATAGACAGCGGATTCAAAATATTCAGCTGTTAAAAGTCATTAATATGCTAGAAGATGCAATTACTGTACCTGAGTACAAAAATACTTTCATTACTGCAGAGCAGTCTGACTATTTAGGTCAAGTGTATCAATTGGCTGGCCAACCTGCACTGAGTATACGATATAAGAGAACTAGTGACAATCTCAAAAAAACTGTAAATGCAACGAAGGAACATAGTGATAAGAAACAGGAGATAAAAGATATTATTAGCAAAGAAGTTAAAGAGTATAGAAGTAATTTAGTACAAGTTAAAGATTATATAGAAGAAAGGCTTCATAGATCGCTTAGCACTATTGACAATGCTTATATTGAGAGAAAATATATAAAATATTGCGCAAGGCTTTGGCTACAAGAAACAACAAATTTACTAAAAGAACTGACTGAAAGTAAAAGCCGTACTGTTATTCAAGAAATTTTTAATTCACTAGATGACATACAGGGTTTTAGCCAGATTCCTAATCCTTTAAACCAACTTGAGTATTACACCCTTTTAATGGAGCACTATAAATTGGTTAGGAAAGAAGATGAAAAAGTTTTCATAAGTCGGTTTAAAAAAGAGTGCTTGGAACAAATAGTTGCCTATATTGATTCTGCTGAAAAAGAATTAGTTTTTCTAGAAACTTTTGTTGACTTTTTAAGTTCCTCTAAAAATCTTCAATC
>NZ_JBIXJM010000035.1:0-1991 GCF_044752445.1 Wolbachia endosymbiont of Drosophila barbarae
TGAGGAGCTCAATCCATTTCGATCAGCTTTATGCAAGATAAGGCTAAGTGAATATGAAAATGTGAAATTAAATGAATTCTTGGAAAAAGCTATTGCAGCTGAAAATCTAGACAAATTAAGTAAAATCGTCGATGAAGCTTTGGATTTAGGAATAAGAGTAAACGCTCGCAACGAAGATGGCTTTAGCTTCACTAACATTACAATGTTTAAGATGTATCGTGATGAATTCAAAGAAAATAAACAAGAAGATATAATCAGAAAGTTAGCCTTACATGGAGCAGATTTTAATGTACAAGTTGATAAGAAAATAGCTGAAATGTATCAAAAAGTGCAAAAAGAAATTGAGCCACAAATATATAGTAGGCTCAAGAAACTTAGGGAAGTTGGAGAAGACGCTACTATAGAAGGAACTGTTGAAGATGTAGAAATCGATAATAAGACCTTCTATATTGAATTTTCACATAGCTGCATAGTTGATGTTGCCAAAGTTGTAGAAGGTGCAAAAAATTTGGGCTTAAGTAAAGGAGACTTAAACCTTGGCGGTAGTATCATAAAAATAGGTGATGGTGAAGTTGAGGTCAAAACTGGGAAAGACGGTAAAAGAAATTACGTAGATATATCCGATAACAGCGCTTTTACAGTAACACTTTGCACTAGCCTAGGAGAGCTAAATTTAATGGTATATCATGACACAGAAGACTATCATCAAGTACAAGTTGAGGTAGAAGATGAAGAAATGTGGAACGAGTTGCAAGAAATAGGAGAAATCGTAGGAAAGGGTTGTTTATTTGGTGGAATGTCTGTTAAAGAAGTAGTGGAAAAAGGCAGCTTTACTAGATGTGGAAGGTGGGGCGACCAAAATTCTAAAAGTAGTGAGACCTTTTCTTGGGTGAGCAAATTAAAAGATACCAAAACGACATCTGTAGGACGTTCTTGATTGGTGGCTATGTTTTTACATAGCCATAATTATTGCAAAGTAAAGTAGTTCTTGAAATTTAATCAAAATTACCATAAAAAATTTACCTTAACTAGCATTGCTTGTAGAAGTGGATTGAAGATATATTCAGGCAATATTATTTATTGGCAAGCGCTTTTATCACTGAATGCACAATATCACGCAACGTTTCATCCTTAATTTTCCTGTATTCCCTCACTAGCCTTGATATTTCTTCACTACCCACATCGCTACAAAAGGCCTTATCGTGTAAGTCTTCAGAAGCTTTGGTAAAAAAATATGACATATCAACGGACAAAGCTTCTGCCAAATTATACAATCTATCAATTACAAGCCTTACCTCTCCAGCTTCATATCCTTGTATATGCTGAAATGAAATTCCGAGCTTTTTTCCTAAGTCTCTTTGGCTAAAACCGCATATTAACCTTCTCTTCCTTACTCTTTCACCTATTTGTTTATCAATAGGATGTTGTTCATCTTGTACAATCATTTATTAATATATTAACTGAGGTATTGAAGCAATACTAACTCTCATTGTAACTTTGAGAAAAAGATTTTACCAATATATAAACTACGCTACGTAACCTTTTGCTTTTAATTTCATTATATCCTTTGACTAATTTTAGTATTTCTTCATCATAAGTTTCATGTGAGTCGACATGCACATCAGTAAAAAAATCAGCCACATCAATCGATAGTGCTTTTGCTAAGTCG
The DNA here is from genome assembly GCF_044752445.1 of Wolbachia endosymbiont of Drosophila barbarae. Taxonomy (NCBI): domain Bacteria; kingdom Pseudomonadati; phylum Pseudomonadota; class Alphaproteobacteria; order Rickettsiales; family Anaplasmataceae; genus Wolbachia; species Wolbachia endosymbiont of Drosophila barbarae. The sequence continues at coordinate 1,670 of NZ_JBIXJM010000035.1, forward strand.
TATAGCCTACTGGCCAAAATTTGGTTTGAACTATTTTCGTACCTTTGTATTTGTCTATACGAAACGCCTATTTTCTTTCCCAACTCAGTTTGTGTTAAACCACAGTATAATCTAAGTTCTTTTATTTTTTTGCCTAATTCCACCTTTCATTACTAATTTTAGCTGCTCAAGCTTATATTGAATTTTTTAATTTATGAAGTAGAAAAAAAGAAGGAAAGTTGGAGAACTTTCCTTCCGGTCTACAGATTACAATCTTGTTATAAATACCAGAATAATAAGCTACTGATATTCTCCACCTTTTTTATCTTTAATCCATCATAGC
>NZ_JBIXJM010000036.1:0-758 GCF_044752445.1 Wolbachia endosymbiont of Drosophila barbarae
CAATTTCATCAAAATGAATGTTTTTCCCGCTTGGTAAGTATAATCCTTCTAGGTCAAGCGTTACTTTTCCCTCTTTTACTTCTGTAATTTTTACTTTTTCTAATTTAAACCTTTTTTCCCATTTTTCCAAAGCTTCTGCTGTTGCTGCATATATCTCAAGTGTTAAATCTCTATTTATCGGTTTATCAACTAATTCAAGTAGTCTTGAACCATAACTTCTCCTCATTATTCTACTGTTTACTGGAGTGGTTAATATATCAATTATTGATTGTTTAAGATGGTCTAAACCTTCCAATTCCTTTCCACTAGTAGCACTCATACCACGCATCTTTTTTACCCTACAAATACATTTTTGCTATTACCCATCACATAAAAACCACACGATACTAAATCTTCTGTTCTCGCTACACCAATACCATTCACAAGTACTCTGTTTGAACCTTGTACTATCATCTCTCCCAGAGTTACATTATCACCTTTTCGACACACAGATCTTCCCTTTTCAAAAACATTGCTGCTTCCACTCATACAAACATGAGCTGGTATCCCACTACAATAATCTCCTATACAAACTACTGCTTTTCCCATGTATTTTTTAATTTAGGTCTATTCTGCTTCCTTTCAGTTTTATTCCACTTTTTGTCATTTCTATACTTGATCCCCCAGCTTTCAGTGTTATTTTGTCTACTACTTCAATCTCTAAATGATGTTTATCTTTATCGTATGACAACTTTGTTCCATCTTGAAATGTTAAGCTA
>NZ_JBIXJM010000037.1:0-637 GCF_044752445.1 Wolbachia endosymbiont of Drosophila barbarae
CTGCAGAAGTACTTCTTGATAAATTATATATAAAAATTGCTATGGAAGTGAAGAAATAGTTTCTTTCCGGCTTAACAAGATTTTTTCTTGTTCGACGCTCCTAACCCAATGACATCAAAATCGGAATTTATTGAGGGGATTGTAACTTATCGGTTAGTTAACGGCAATTCTTATATATTGATGGTTGAGTCACAGAATAGTAGAAAACCACCAACAGAGCTTTATCTTCTGCGCCCCGATAGGGTTGAAATTGTTCCAGGGAGAAATAACGTTCCTTATATCTATCGTTATACCATAAATAACAACAGTTATGACTTTAAAGTTGATAAACTAACCGGACGTTCAGCAGTGTTGCACCTAAAGACCTTTAACCCTTTGAATGATTGGTATGGGCTATCACCAATTGAGGCAGCTGCATATAGCATAGATCAGCATAATCAGGCGGGTGCTTGGAATCAAGCGATGTTGCAAAACGGAGCAAGACCAAGTGGTGCAATAGTTGTGAAATCAGCAAAAGATGGAAGTGGTGGAAGTTTAAGTCAAGAGCAGTACCAACGCTTAAAGGTGCAGATATAGCTCTTTTCATAGAAGTCCGGATGTGATAAGATAAGGATAGAAGATGATAAGGAGGTTGAGT
>NZ_JBIXJM010000038.1:0-1576 GCF_044752445.1 Wolbachia endosymbiont of Drosophila barbarae
ACGTTGAGTTTTTTTGTCATTTAATCTGTACAGAGAAGATAAATAAATAGCTTCAGTTTCATGATAAGGGGCTGGCGAAGGGTGTCAAGTAAGTTTTTTCGTTTCTATTTCCAATAAAAGTTTGTATGCAATAACACAGAAGCATGCACTGCTATTCCTTCATTTCTTCCAATATAACCTAATTTCTCTGCAGTGGTTGCTTTGATATTTACAGATTCATCATCAATTTCTAATGCTTTTGATATGAATTTCTTCATTTCTACTTTGTAAGGCGATATTTTAGGCTCTTCACAAACTATAGTAATATCTAAATTAGACACGCTGTACCCTTTTTCTTTTGCTTTTTTAGCAGCAAAGTCAAGAAAGTGAGATGAATTGCAATCTTTCCATTCAGAGGAACTAGGAGGAAAGTGCTCTCCTATGTCGCCACATCCCAGTGCTCCGAGTATTGCATCAACGATTGCATGTATTGCAACATCACCATCAGAGTGCGCTTCTATTGCCATGTTGTGTTCAATTTTCACACCGCAAATTTTTATAAAGCTTTCAGCACCATTTTGAACTTTAATGAACTTATGTATATCATAACCGGCTCCGACACGAAATTTTGGCTCTTCAAAAAGAAGCTTTGCCATATTGATATCCTCTTTTGTGGTTAACTTAAAATTGCTTTTCTCACCTTTAATAATCGCAACATGTTTTTTGTGCTCTACCATTAGTGATGAATCGTCAGTAAATTCTTTGACTGATTGATGGCATGATAATAATTCTTTGAAATTAAAAATTTGAGGGGTTTGTATGGCTCTGAGCTTTCCTCTTGAGATCGTAGATTCAATAAAACTATTACTCACCAATGACATAGTGTCTTCAACTTCTATTGCTGGAACTACTCCTGTATATTGATCATTAATCATAGATTCAACCAAGTTATCTATCAGAACATCTGACACAAAAGGCCTACAAGCATCGTGTATAACTACAAAATCTGGGTTAATTTTTTGTAAGCTTTCAAGCCCTAGTTTAACTGAACTTTGCCTGTTTTCTCCTCCGTATACAGGGCTTAGTAATTTAGTGTCTGTAATTAGTGATATAGCTTTCTCATAGAAACTTTCATGGTCTCTATTAATTGCTATTCTTATGTAATCTATATATTGGTTAGCCAGAAATCTTTTAATTGTATGAAATAAAACAGATTTACCTGCCAGTTTTATATATTGCTTAGGAATCGTAGAATTGCATCTACTGCCTACTCCCGCTGCAACTATTAATGCTGCTATTTTGTATTTCTTAGCGCACATATTTCTTTTTGTAGAAGCTTTCCTCTCTATCCAAGATTCTTTCCGAAAAATAAAATTTCTGACATCATATAAAAGTTACTTCCCCTATTAACTAGCATAATTATAATAGCAAAAGAGATATTTAGAGAGCTCAAAATCTATCTTTGCCTGCGGATTAAACAACTAAATTTTAGTAAAAAACGATAGTATTACAAATCGTAAAATACTTTCAACATAGGAAAAATAAATTGCATATTTTTCAGTAAATTAGCTATGCTAAACACATGCAAAAACGTCAT
>NZ_JBIXJM010000039.1:0-899 GCF_044752445.1 Wolbachia endosymbiont of Drosophila barbarae
CAGTACGATACTTGGTTAAATTATCAGTTTCTAGGTCATTTGTAGTTTGTTCATTCATAGTAATACTCCTGTTTTTATTAATAGATGAAAGAATTGTCATTCCATCTGCAAGACCCATCTCTATTGCTTTCTCGCCAAAATATAGCCCTGCTTCAGTATTTTTTATTGCCTCTACAGAGAGGCTTCTATTCTGCGCTATTAGCTCAACCAGCATTCCATATAAACGATTCACTTCGCTTTTTAGATTTTCTAAACTCTCAGAAGTTATTGGCTCATGTGGATTTAAATCATTTTTTCTACTTCCAGCAAATACTGTAGTATATTTTATCCCCTGTTTTTCATCAAACCCACTTTGATCTATATGACTTGCGATTACCCCTATACTCCCAACTCCTGAAGTGCGGGTGAGAAAAATCTTTTCAGCACTAGAAGCAATTGCATACGCAGCAGAATACGCATCGTCATTTGCTATTGCAATAATTCTCTTTTTTGCTCTTGATTCATAAATAAAATCAGCAAGGTCAAACACTCCATTTACTTCTCCTCCTGGGCTATCTATATCAAGTAGAATCGTCTCTATGCTTTTATCTTCTAAAGCGCTCTCTATCTCTTCATGAATTTTTTCATATGATGTCATACCCAGTAAATCATCAAAAGTTTCTGACTTTTTTGTCAAGATTCCATGTATCGGTATTATTCCTCTTTCACTATTTCTTACTGCATGTTTTATATTTTTAAAGATAGGCTGCTTTCCTGCTTGTAGTGACAGTAATTCAAAACTCCTTGGTTCTACCATTACACATCTGTTTAGCCATTGTTGTTTCATAGTACCTCTTGATTGGCCGTAACGTCAGAATCAAAACTTAAGCCCAGTTCACTTGCACGTCTTTGATCTTCTG
>NZ_JBIXJM010000040.1:0-580 GCF_044752445.1 Wolbachia endosymbiont of Drosophila barbarae
TTGCAACCAATTACTGTTATCGTATCTGTTAAAACCCTTATATCATCTCTAGTAACCTGCTTTTTTACAAGTTCAAGTAGTTCTTCTGATGCTGTGGATAACTTTGTTGATAAAATTGAAATTTGTACTTTCCCTGATATGGGTGATTCTACTAATGCATCTTGTACTCTACTATCTGCTGACAGTGCATGATATTTATAATATTCCTTACTTCCTCCTGTTGACCAACCTGCTATTTTTGCTTTTACCCTCTTTCTAAATCTTTCATCCTCTGCTTCTTTTTGTCTTTCCACTCCATAAAACTCAGCCAAATTATCAAGATCTTCTCCTGTCGCAAATTTAAGTAAGTTACTCTTTACTGCTTCATTTATTCTTTCTCTAAGCAAAAGTTCTCGCCATGCTGCTACTTCTAATACCTTCATTGCTGGATCACTTTCTACCAATCCTGTAAAACTTGCATCTCGCTTTACTAACTCTTCCTTCATTCTCGAAAAGATTTCTTCATAACTCAGCTTTTCTACAATATTTAGCTGCTTCATCTTTAAACTACAATTTCATCAAAATGAATGTTTTTCCCGCT
>NZ_JBIXJM010000041.1:0-3823 GCF_044752445.1 Wolbachia endosymbiont of Drosophila barbarae
AGAAAGCTAGTGAATTTGGTTATGTCTTGATTAAAAAAGAGCTACTAGCAGAAAGAGTTTCTTAGAAGTTCTTTTAGTATCCTTCACATCAATTGCATTTTTAATAATTAATGGTATCAACTATGTTTTTTAAAAATTTTTTTATTTGTGTAATTTTGCAAATTATATGGGCAATAAAAACCCGTTTGTCATAGAAATAGAATTTTATATCAAACAGCTACCACAGCAATTTCTGCTTAAGCTAATGAATATGTGCTTTAAGTCTGTGTGGACGCACATATTCATTAGCCAATTTCAGTTACCGTTGTGAAGATTTTTAAGTATGCAAATTAATTGCTTCTTTAAGTCTTGTATTAGCAATTACTATAATTTTACGCATTAGGGCTGTTATAGCCACCATCTTCTTCTTACCACTTTCAACAAGCTTAGAATAAAAGGCGCCAAGTATAGATTTCGACCTTGTAGCAGCCATAGCGGCTGTAAAGAGCTTTGAACGAACGTTACTTCTACCACCTGTAATCCTTCGGTAACCAACAGCTTTACCACTTTCTTTTGGATGCGGTGCAACTCCGGCAAGACTTGCTACTTCTTTTCTATTTAAGTAACCAAGCTCTGGCATTAAACACAAAAAATCTTGTGATAACTTTTTACCTATTCCAGGAACTGTTTTAAGAATTTTTTGGCGTTGTTGTAATTCGCGGCTTTCATCAATAATCTTTTGTATAGTATCATTGAGTTCGTTTATTTGACTATCGAAAAACTCAATGGTCTTTTGACAGCTTTCTTTTATATGATCATTTTCCGGTGCTTCAAGTCTGCATTTTTCTTGAGTTCTCATTTGCGTAATATCATCACGACGTTGACAAAGTGCAGCCAAAGTTGATTGTTCTGTAGAGGTAGGTACAAATAGAGAGATAGTTCTATGGCGTTCAAATCCATATTGAGCAAGAGCTCTTGCATCTGATCTATCAGACTTTGCTAAAGTTCCGTGAGATAAAATAAAGCTTTTTACTTTACGAGTATTAGCTCGATGCACGGCAATATTTTTGTCGGTAAGAAAATGTGATAAGCCAAGCTCATATTTCCCTGTATTTTCTAAAGTCACTAAAGCATTAGGTAGAATATCTGAAAACTCTTGAAATAATTGTTGCCAACCAGAAGCATTATTATCAAATTCGACAGCATTCTTCTGTTTGTGAATTGCAACGACATTTTTAAATTTTCCGATGTCAATGCCAATAAAATTTTGATAAGATGTAACCATAATAAACCTCGATAGTTTTAGTTAATTTAAGATTGTAAACGGGTGCATATATATGTCCCAAGCAACTATTCAAACGTATCGAGAGATAGGGCTAGCGTACCTTGATACCAACGGTTGTAATACCAATTTCCTTTCGGTCGCGCACGCCCGCTATTCCTAGTGAGCAGGGTTATCTTTCTCTCTTATCTCTTTTATATCACGTTTTTAACTTACAATTTCTTCTAATGTACCAATAGCAGTAGGTTTTCTTGCTCCCTTGTTAGCAGGATCTATTTTGAGTCTAGCTGTTAAGAGCATTTATACTAGAAATGGGAAAGAGTTTAATCATCAGACTAATATTTTATTATTGTTTAACTTTGACCAAGAATGCGAAAATTTTTCAAAGAGTGATAGGACTAAATTAAAGTGGCTAAAAAATTCAGTTATTTTGAGCAACACAATCTGTACATCTTTAATGTTTTTCGGTGTGGGATTAGATTTAGTTGCCAACGGCTTTGGTATAACTAACTCTATGATGTTATCCGGCTTATTACTTTCATTACCATTCACGCTTTTAGTTGTTACTTCACCTATTTTAAATGCTGCAAGTAATTATATTCTCAAAAAGACAGCTATAAATTCAATTGAGGAGCAATTTAAAGGTGATGATCAGTTTATAGAAGTCGATAACGAAAAGCCAATCAGTACTATGAGCAATCAAAGTTATTTCCCCATCGGTCAGTTAATATCATCAAAGTTAGCTATTCTCCATAGCGAAGTCTCTAGCTAGGAACAATGAGCCACAGATTAGTATGGTTTTGACGTTTTGGGTAGAGGCTTTTAATATGTGATTTGATATTGCATCGCCAATTGATTCACATTCAACTGCTTTTATTCCTATGTTATTGGCTTTTTCCCTAATCAAATTTGTATTTGTTGCTTTAGGTTCAAACTTAACACAAACCGCACATAGTAGCTTGATATATGGCTTTAAGTGCTCTAAGAACTCTTCCACATTTCTGTTACTAGTAACACCAAAAATCATATAAATACCTTCAGCAAAATTATCTTTTACCCACTGAGATAGTACTCTAGCACCATCATTATTGTGTGCACCATCTAAAAATAATTGCCAATCTTTCGGTAGTAGGAAAATTAAATTACCTTCTTTTATAGACTCTAGCCGTGCAGGCCAATAAGTGCACTGTAAACCTGAAGTGATATCCTCTTCTCCAATATCAAATTCATACTTTCCACTTAAAATACTACATGCTGCAATAGCATTGCCTGCATTAATCACCTGATGATCACCCTTTAAAGATGGCAAAGGAAATTCTATTGATTGAATAGCTGATTGAAAAACCATTTTGTTGTTCTTTTTTTTGCAATTCCATTCAAGACCTCCTCTATACAAGGGAGATTTCTTATTTATTGCGTGGTGTTCTAGCGTGTTCACTATAGATTTTTCTTGCGGTGCTATTACGCAAGGAACATTAGGTTTCATTATTCCAGCCTTTTCACCTGCTATAATTTCTACAGTAGGGCCAAGATATTCCGTATGATCAAGTGCAATGGAAGTAATTATTGCTAAAATCGGATTATCTATAACATTTGTTGCATCAAGCCTTCCACCCATACCCACTTCAACTAAAGTTATATCGGCTTTATGACGAGAAAAAGCTAAAAAAGCTGCAATAGTTGCAGCTTCAAACAGAGTGATAGGTTGTTCTGCAATTACTGCACGACATTCTTCTAATAAGCTATATAATTCATTATCGTCGATATAGCTGCCGGCTATCACTATCCTCTCATTAAAACTCACTAAATGTGGAGAAGTGTATGCGTGTACCTTATACCCTGCTGCTTGCATTATATATCTTATAAATGCTAGTGTTGAGCCTTTCCCATTAGTTCCAGCTATATGAATTACGGGAGGCACTTTTTTCTCGGGGTTATCTAGTTTGCTAAGAAAGCCTTTTATGCGATCAAGAGAAAAATCATTCGGCCTGCTACCAAGTGGCTTAGGCCAATGAGGCATATATATCATGGATTGTTATTGCATTTTAATTCAGCTATAACGCTTGCTATGCCATGCGTGTCGATTTTTTCACTAAATTGATAACGTTGATTAATAGCAATACTTATTCCACTCATTACAACATCACTTATCAAGAAAGAACTGTTATTTTTAGTAACTTTAAAATCAATATTTGTAAATTCTTCATCACCGTAAGAAAATCTTGTACCAATTAAGCAAGTTTCATCGTCAACTGCTTTTGTACTCATTATGATCATTTCACTATCATGCATGTATTTATATAAAATTTTAACGCACAAACGCGTAAGATACACTTCATACTCTCTTAAAAAATCTTCTTTTTCTTTTTGTTTAACTAAAGCCCAATGTTTTCCTATGACGAATTGCGATATTCCTTTGAGGTTAACATTGTTTTGAATGACCTCCTGAAGCTTTTTTTGCACACATTCCCGGTTTTTTTTATTCTCCTTTGTAGATATACCATCCACTTGTTGCTTCATAGTATGCACAAAAATTTTGTGATCTGTACAATTAGTGTAAGC
>NZ_JBIXJM010000042.1:0-4969 GCF_044752445.1 Wolbachia endosymbiont of Drosophila barbarae
CATGAGACGCCAGATACGTGAGTTTTTTTGTCATTTAATCTGTACAGAGAAGATAAATAAATAGCTTCAGCTTCATGATAAGGGGGTTGGCGAAGGGTGTCAAGTAACTTTTGCATTTAATCCATTTCTATGGCTTATATAATAATCGTTATTGTAGTATAATTTAGAATAAAGCAATAGATACCTAAATGTTTTAGCTATTAATTATATGTTGCACAAAAGCATATATTGCCCTACCATCCAAGTAGGTTAGAAATAAAGAGGTTTTTATGAGTTTTACTTTACCTGAATTACCATACGATAAAACAGCTTTGGAGCCTTATATATCTGCAAAAACCTTAGATTTTCATTATGATAAGCACCATAAAGGATATTTAAATAAACTCAACGAGCTAGTTGAAAATACAGATTATCAACATGTAAAAATTGAGGAATTAATAACAAAAGTGCATGGTAATAGCGGCAACTTGCCTATATTTAATAATGCAGCACAAGTTTGGAACCATACTTTTTATTGGAATTCAATGAAAAAAAATGGTGGTGGTAAGCCTAAAGATGGTAGTCTTCTAGCAAAAAAAATTCAAGACGATATCGGTGGCTTTGATAAATTTTATGAAGAATTTTCGAGTCATGGAGTAAGCCAGTTTGGCAGTGGATGGGTATGGTTAGTGCTCGAAAAAGGTAGGTTAGGAAAGCTCAAAATCACCAAGACTCCAAATGCAGATTTGCCAATAATTTATGGCCAAGTGCCACTACTCACTATGGATGTGTGGGAGCACGCCTATTATTTAGATTGTCAAAACCGTAGAATTGACTACATAAAAGTTTTCCTTGATCATTTGATTAATTGGGATTTTGCAGAAGAGAACTTAGAAGAATATATGAGATGAATATACCCCGGGTAACAAAATTAGATAATGGTCTGCGCATAATAACTGAGCAGGTGCGTGATATTGATTCCGTAGCTTTAAGCATACGAGTTGGTGTTGGCAGTAGAGCAGAAAGTGCAAAGCAAAATGGAATATCCCATTTTTTAGAACACATGGCTTTCAAAGGGACGAAGACAAGAACTGCCTTTGAAATTGCAAAAGCTTTTGATGACATAGGTGGAGTTTTCAACGCTAGCACCGGTAGGGAAAGCACCACCTATTATGCAAAAGTCCTCAAGAAAGACATAAAAACTGGTATTGATATATTAATAGATATATTGATGAATTCCACGTTTCCAGAAGATGAATTGGAACGTGAGAAGGGTGTTGTAATACAAGAGATTTTTCAAACTAATGATTCACCAAGTGACATGATTTTCGACAAATATTTTGAGGCAGCTTATAAAGACCAACCATTTGGTAGGTCAATCTTAGGCACGCAAAATACTGTAAAATCTTTTACTCGAGGAGATCTAGATAATTACATAAATGAGCATTACTTTGGTGAGAATATGCTATTTGCCGTTGCAGGAAATGTTGAACATGAAGAAGTTGTTGCATTAACCAAAGATTTTCTCTCAAAGATTCATTCTAAAAAGCTGAAAAAAAGCCAAAATGCGAGCTGTACTGGTGGTGAGTATTTAGAACATCGTAAATTAGATCAGGTACACTTGCTAATTGGTCTACCTAGTGTTTCTCGCCATGACGATAAATATCACACGTTTCAAGTGCTTGATTCTATATTAGGGAGCGGAATGTCATCACGTTTATTCCAGGAAGTAAGGGAAAAGCAGGGATTAGCTTACTCTGTTTATTCATTTAATTCCAGCTATACTAATACAGGAATGTTTTCCATTTTTGCTGGTACAGACAGTAGTAACTTAGATAAGCTTTTAAAATCTATAACGACAGAGTTGAAGAAGTTGTCTACAGATGATCTGAAGGAAGAAGAAGTAAATAGAGTGAAAGAGCGAGTAAAATCCCAAATTTTAATGTCACGCGAAAGTGTTAGCTCACGTGCTGAAACATTGGGACACTACTACGGTAACTATAATAGGTACATCAGTAAAAATGAATTAATAGAAAAAATTAGTGCAGTTACCACTGCTAACGTAAAAAAAGCAGCAGAAGAATTGTTATCTCAGCATGAAAAAACCACTCTAGCTGCAATTGGAGAAATTGAATCATTGCCAAGTTACGATAAAGTGGTTTCTATGCTTAAAGCTTAGTGTACTTTAATTATGTTGCTTAAGCTCACTAAAAAGTTCAATGAACGGTTGCAAAATCCTTTCTATAAAAAGTTTACTTTCTGGTTCATCGCGTATATTACTTATCAGTTTATTCAAAGTTTTCTCGCTGTTTCGTAAAAATAAATAGCTTTCTACTGCTTGCACACCAGACAAGACAGTCAAAATTCCTCCTATCACTAGACAAGCAGCTATAGCAGGTACGGTACCCACTGCAATTGCAGTTGCGATTAATGATAACCCAGCTAAGAATGTAACGGCTGAAACGCAAAACGCTATTTGATGTTTTTCTTTATTGTTAACCATAAATACCTCACAAAAACTATATTTTTAACATACCAGTGTTGTCATGTATTGTCAAGTTTTTAAAGAAGATTAAAAAATGCAACGCACATGTGCAAAAGACGCTAACTATGGATTAGCCAAGGAAGACAGAGTAGGAAGAGGAAGGCTTTTTCTGTTTTAGGGAATATAAAATAAGCGTAGAAAAATATGAACTAGGTGTATAATTCACAGTGTAGTGGTATCTCACTAATCCAATTATTTTTCTCCCGATCTAGCCTATCATCTAATATAGCCTGCCTTATTGATGCCATTAACTTATTCATAAAGAAAATATTATGAATGGTAACGAGCGTGTAAGCCAGGAGCTCTTTAGCTTTCAGTAAATGGTGTATATAAGCTCTTGAATGTTTTCTGCAGGTAAAGCATAAACAGTCACTTTCAATTGGGTTGTTGTCCAGCTCAAATCGTTGATTCCGCAAATTAATATGCTCTTTGCACTTTGAAGAAATAGAATTTCTGTTTTTTACTTTAACAAGTGCGCCACCATGCCTTGCTAAGCGGGTTGGATGCACGCAATCAAACGTGTCAATTCCAAGCTCTACTCCGCGAAAGATGTCCACAATTCCACCAATACCAAGCAAATGAGTAGGCCTGTCTTTTTTCAGGTGGTCCATAGTGAAAGAAACTACATCATGCATCTGCTCTTTACTTTGACCAAGTGATCCACCTATTGCTTGACCAAAAAATGGCAAATCGTTGATAAAATCACAACTTTCTCTACGTAAATCTTGATACACTCCGCCTTGACTAATTCCATACAGTGCCTGCTTGCCATTATTGTTTTTTTCAAATTCATTTAAAGAACGTTCAGCCCATCTGTGGCTCATGAGCATTGATTTTGCTGTGTATTCTTTGCTTACGTGAAATGGAGTGCATTCATCTAAAACTAGGATTAAATCTGCACCTAATTTCTGTTGAATTTGTACAGATTTTTCAGGAGTTAAGCAATAAATTTTACCATTAATGTAAGAACGAAAAATTGCCCCATCCTCATTAATTTTGATCAAAGTTTTTTGTTTTTTTCTTATTCCTTTTATCTCTTCCGAAACTGATCCGTGGCCTAAGCTAAATATCTGATATCCACCTGAGTCAGTTAGCATTGGCCCATTCCATCCTATCATCTTGCGCAAACCACCAAGTTTTGCAACAGTATTCTCTCCTGGTTGAAGCATTAGGTGATAGGTGTTGGAAAGTATGATTTGGGTACCAGCTTCACTTATTCTTTCAATATCTGCAGCTTTAATTGCAGCTTTTGTTGCGCAGAATATAAAAGCGGGGGTTTCTACGCTTCCATTTGGAGTTTTAATTGTTCCAACTCTTGCAGAACCTGATTGCTTGATTCTCTTGAATGAAAATTCTTCTTTCATCTATTTGCCTGAAAGTTCTGTTATGATGTTTTCTACTTTCTCAGGAGTAAGATTTTCATAGAAGTCATTATTGATCTGCACAACGGGAGCATTAACGCATGCACCTAGGCATTCAACTTCTTTTAAAGTGAACAAATTATCTTTAGTAGTCTCACCGATATTGATTCCAAGTTTTTTTTTAAAGGTATTTAAAACTTCTTCACTATTGCACAACCAGCAAGGAGTTGTTCTACAAATTTGTATTAGATATTTGCCTACTGGTTTTAAATTATACATGGTGTAAAAATTTGCCACTTCATATACACGAATATGTGGAATATGCAGCATATCAGCAACATAACGCATAGCAGATTCAGAAACCCATCCGCATTGCTCTTGAACCAGATATAGTAAAGGCATAACAGCACTACCTTCTCTACCTTTGGGATACATCTCTATAAACTTTCCCGCTTTCTTGAGGTTTTCTGATGTAAAACTAAACTGCTCTTCTTTTTCTATCATTCATGAGACTCGTGTAAACTTTAACAGATTATACCTGTAGAACCAATGATTGCAATTGTTGGTTTTTTGAGAAATAGCATAAAGCTTCTTAGCCCTCTTCAAGCTTATATTTACCTTTTAGTATAAAATATTATATTAATTTTTTAATTTTAGTTAAAATTTTCATTGACATTAACACACAGGAGTAATCATAATAGCATTTTATTAATATTTTAAATAAAATTATGTCTATATTAAGAAGATTGCTTGGGATCAACTCAAATACACCGGAAATTAAAGAAGCGATAGGTTTTAATCCAACAAACGTAGAATTAATTGAGGGGAATGGAGTTGCTTACGGACTCAGCTATCAAGATAATGGTAATGGGAGCAGTAAAGTAAAATTACTTATTAGTCCATTATATCAATCAAAAACATACGAATGTGGTACAAATATCAGCGTAGCAAATGAATTCAAAGATCAATTATCTCTCACATTAATAGAAGATTCAGCTGAAATAGATAAAGTTGGAGTTATAGCTCTTTTCATAGAAGTCCGGATGTGATAAGATAAGGATAGAAGATGATAAGGAGGTTGAGT
>NZ_JBIXJM010000043.1:0-10074 GCF_044752445.1 Wolbachia endosymbiont of Drosophila barbarae
TAAAAATGATTTGGATTCAGAGCAAAAAGACTCAATACACGAATTAGAAAAGCACATTTTAGTATTTTACTCAGGAGTACTGAAGTGGCACGAACATCGACACTTGCACAGAAGTTGGAAAAATAGTCAAGTAATATCTCTAATAAGTTAAGTACTTATATTTAGATACTCATATATTATATTAATAATAGGTAAAAGTGTATGAAATAAAAAGAAAAAGACTTGCTTTCTTATGCTAAAACGGACATGACTTGAATAGCGGCAGGTAAACATAAGAAATTTGTCTGGCGCTAGAAAAGCTAATTTTGTGAGGTATGCAATGGGGTTCAACGAAGAAAAGAGAGAATCTTTTAGTAAGTTTTTTAAAGAAGTATCAAGTAACGGATTTAAAAATATTAATAAAAGAAATGAAGAAGGAGAGACGATATTACACCAAGCAGTGGAAATCTCTGATTACAAAACAGTAAGGTTATTAATAAAAAAAGGAGCAGAGGTAAATGCAAGAGATAAAAAGGGTTATACACCACTGTACTGCGCAGTATTTGCGAGAAGTTTAGAAAATGTAAAAGTACTGCTAAGGGAAGGAGCAGAAGTAAATGCCACTAAATATATCAACGGATGTACGCCACTGCACTCTGCATGTAGGCTAGGGGCAGGAATTGCAATAATAAAAGAGCTAGTAAAAGCAGGAGCTGCAGTTAATCAACTGGATAAATATGGTGCAACACCAATGTATTATATATGGGAGAGTGAAAGGTATGCTCTATGGGATAATGGAGAGAATGAAAAGGCAAGGAAATTTCTGGGAAAGCAAGGTGGAATAACAAAAAGTAGAAAACTGACGTGCTATGGAATAGAGGGGCTAGTGGGAGAAATAGCAGATATGTTGGATAGGAGCTATTTACCTGAGCTAAAAATAATAGAGATAGGAGAAATAAGGAAGAGAGACAAATCACTAATAAAGAAAGAATGTCAAAATTTAGCAAGCAAGATAATGAGCAAAGTGAACGAAATGATAGATGATGTGGTGAGAAGGAAGGCTTAAAATTTAAAGAAAAGGTGGGGTAAGTTATGGTAAAGCTCGGTAAAAAAGAGGAGTCACTATTAGAGAACTCATTTAAAAATATTTATGCAAGAGACGAAAAAGGAAGAACAGCTCTACATTATGCAGTAGAGGTAAAAACAGTGGAGTTATTAGTCAAAAAAGGAGCGAATGTGAATGCAGCAGATGTAGAAGGATACACAGCACTGCACCTAGCGGTAACGGAGAAACGTCTAGAAAATGTAAAAGAGTTAATCAGATCAGGAGCAGATATAAATGCTGAGGAATATGAGAGTAAATGCACGCCGCCGCACCTTGCATGTATGATAGGTGAAAAAGAAATATTGGAGGAGCTAGTGGAAGCAGGTGCTGAAATAGAGCAAGCAGATAAATTTGGAATGACAGCGATAGATTATGCAAAAAATAGCAAAGAGATAACTGAAGTATTGAAGAAAGAAATAGACAGAATTGAAAAGTTATTTGAACAGCAAAGTGGGACATCTTCTATGAGAGGCTAAAAACATGGAGGAAGAAATAGAAAGAAAGGTAAAAGGTTTGGAGAAAAAAGCGTTGGTAGAGTTGAGAAGAATATGGAAGAAGGTATATGGAGAAGAAGCGCCTAGATACTCAAAGAAATATCTGATACCAAGATTAGCTTATAGAATGCAGGAGGAAGCGTATGGAGAAATGTCAAGAAAAGGAGCAAAAAGACTAGAGTATCTGGCAGATCGGCTAGAGAAGGGAAAAAGAATCAGTAGTGACAAACTGCCAGTAGAGGGAACAGAGCTAATATTAGAAAGAGGGGAAGAGACGCATGCGGTAATGGTAACAGATAAGGGTTTAATCTACAGAGAAGAATTTTTTACATCATTATCAGCAGTAGCCGGAAAAATAATGGGAATGAGTTACAATGGGCCGCTTCTATTTGGTTTGCGTGATCAAAAGAGAAGGGAAAATGTGTAAAGGGATAAGATGTGGAATATATACGAGAAAGTCAAATGAAGACGGTCTAGAACAAAAGTTTAACAGTTTAGATGCGCAGCGAGTAGCATGTGAAAAATATATAAAGAGCAAAGAAGGCTGGGTAGCATTGGCCAAAAGGTACGATGATGGAGGATTTTCAGGGAAAAACTTAGAAAGACCAGCGATAAAGGAATTATTTGCAGACGTGAAAGGAGGAGAGATAGATTGTGTAGTAGTATATACTCTGGATAGGCTATCAAGAGAGACAAAAGACAGCATAGAAGTTACATCATTTTTTAGAAGGCACCGAGTAAATTTTGTAGCAGTAACACAGATATTTGACAATAATACGCCAATGGGAAAGTTTGTACAAACGGTATTATCAGGAGCAGCACAACTAGAAAGAGAGATGATCGTAGAAAGGGTAAAAAATAAAATAGCAACATCAAAAGAACAAGGATTATGGATGGGTGGAACTTTGCCGCTAGGGTATGATGTGAAAGATAAAGAATTAATAATAAATGAAAAAGAAGCAAAAACAGTAAAGCACATATTTGAAAGATATTTGGAGCTGAAGTCAATGGCAGAATTGGCAAGAGAGTTAAATAGCCAAGGTTACAGAACAAAATCAGATATCTTTAAAAAGGCAACGGTGAGAAGAATAATAACAAATCCAATATATGTGGGAAAGATAAGACATTATGACAAACGGTATAAGGGAAAGCATGAAGCAATAATAGAAGGGGAAAAGTGGAAAAAAGCGCAGGAATTGATAAAGAATCAACCATATAGAAAAGCAAAATATGAGGAAGCGTTGCTTAGGGGAATAATTAAGTGCAAGAGCTGTGAAGTAACCATGACGCTGACATACTCAAAAAAAGAGAATAAAAGGTATCGATATTATATATGTAATAACCATTTAAGAGGAAAAAATTGCGAATCAGTAAATCGAAATGTAGTAGCAGGAGAAGTAGAAAAAGAAGTAATGAAGAAAGCAGAGCAGCTATATGAAAATGGGAAAGAAAAGACCGAAGAAAAATGGGAAAATTTAAATTTTGGAAAGCAGAAAGAAGTAGTGAAAAAGTTAATAAAGGGAGTAATGGTAAAAGAAGATGGAATAGATGTGTGTTCTGAATCAGAGGAAAAATTTATACCAATGAAGAAGAAAGGAAACAAATGCACAGTAGTAGAACCAGAAGGGAAAACAAATAATGCGCTACTGAAAGCTGTGGTGAGAGCCCATCTGTGGAAACGGCAACTAGAAGAAGGAAAATATAGAAGTGTGAAAGAGCTGAGCGTTAAAATTAATATAGGTACAAGACGTATACAACAAATTTTAAGGTTAAATTACCTAGCACCAAAGATTAAAGAAGACATAGTAAATGGGAGACAACCAAGTAATTTGAGGCTAGTAGATTTAAAAGAAATACCGATGCTGTGGAGTGAGCAGGTAGAAAAATTTTATGGATTAGCGATGTAACGTTTATAAAAGTAACAAGGAGAAAAACATCGTGAGAACACCGAAGAAAATATGGAGAGGTATTACCAGAAAGTTAAAAAATAGAAAAGATACCACTACTGCAAAAGAAGCTGTCATAGAGGAATCAAGGACCTATAATATTCCAGAAGAAGTTGAGATCACTAATGCTGATAAAGCTATAGAAATTGACACTTAGCTATGTAAAAATATCCATGAAAGTAGTGAGAATCTTAATATACCTCAGTCTAATGTGAAACCAGCGAAAAGACTCAAAATGCTCCAACAGAGACGTCCAATGTACACAATGACTTTCCTTCAAATGAAATAAAGCCATGTGATGCTGTTGAAGAGAAATCATCAACAAAAACGACGCAGCAAAGACAAGCAATCCTGGCTGGTGTTGTTGGTGCGGCATTACTAGTCTGTGGTATTGTAGCTTGTATATTGAAAATGTATGCCATAGCGGTTATTGGGGGAATCGTTGGACTAGCTTGTATAGGTCTTGCGCTGTATAATATCATAAATTCCAACACCAAGCTCGAGAAAGTAGAAAGTATGAAGCAACCTATTCAGTCTTCTCTGAATCTAACGTAAAATACTATGTCTAAAAAATCATAAACGTCAAGAAATTTTCCTTAATAGGATAATTTCTTTAGAAGAATCTCTAAATTATTAACTTGACATCTAAACAGTTATCCCACCACTGCTATCCTTTCTCAACTTGTGCTATTTTAAACTTCCACAGCCGCAGAATCAACAAGATTTTCAACTTCAACATTGCTAAGTGTTGTATTTGCTTTATATAAACAGTAACACCCTACTGCAAGAAAAGTTAACGCAGCTACAGTAAGTGAAATACACGTTGCTAAATGAAACATTGTTAAACTTGCACCAACAGCAGATGCTCCAGATAATACAAAAAAAACAGAGGCATAATGACCCTGCCTTTTGCTATGAGTGCTTGCTCTCAAGAATTTTTCGTTTTTACCATTTAGCTCTTTATTTTTGTTTTCAAGTTTTTCTATATCACCTTTAAGTTGATCTTCTATGCCTTTGAGTTGAGTCACTTCTTGATTTGCACTATCTAGCGTTTCCTTCTGCTCTGTAAGTTGGGTATTTAGCGACTCTATAGCAGCATTAAGTTCGTTTACTTTATCAGTAGTTTGAGTTACTTCAACATCTTTGTTAGCCAAGCTTCTCTGTACGGTATCAATCTTCTTTTCCTTCTCCGTAAGTTGAACCTCAAGTTTACTTTTTTCGCTATTAAGTTGACTTACTGTACTAGTTAGATCATCAAGCTTTATTTGTTGATTTTGCTCCTTTTGTATCGCTTGCTTCAAATCCTTCTTTAATTGAGCTTTTATTTTGTCAAATTTCTCTTTAGGTTGACTGCTTTCTTTAGTAAGTTCAGTTACTTGACCATTTAACTTGCTAATTTCTTCCGCTTTCTTTGCAAGCTGAACTCTTGTTCCTTCAAGCCCTTCAGCAAGTCTAGTAAGTTCGCTAGCATTTTTACTAGAGTTTTGTGTTATAGTGCTCAGCTCTTCATTCTTTATAGGTACTGTGGCTTCGGAATTACATTCATACTCAATTTCCATTTGAATTGATTTATCAAGTTTTATTTCATCAAAAAGGCTTTTCTCTGTAAAATTAGGTTGTAAAGATTTAAATATTTTCAATCTTTCTTCTGATTGTTTTGCATTTTCTTTTAAAAGAATATTACTTGATGTTAATTGTGCATTCTCTTCATTTGCTATATTTAGCTTTTCTTCCAGCTCTGTTACTCTTTTATGGTTGTCATTTAATTCGGCTCTTTCTTGTGATGTATCTATGCCCTCTGTTTGTATACCCAGATCTTTTGTCTCTTTTGGTCTTGAAACGTATTTGTATTTGTCATCTAACTCATTTTTTTCTTGTGTCAATAGCTTATTCTCTTCAGCCGCTTTACTTAGATCTGCCTCCATCTTTACCTTTAAAGAATTATATTTCTCAAATAATTTTTCTCTTTCTGTATTTGCTATACCTAACTTTGTATCTAGCTTACAATTTATGGCTGAAAGCTCTTTGTTCTCTTCTTTTAATTGATCTTTTTGTTTTGATAATGATTGATTTTTTCTATATAAAGAAGTGTTTAATTTTTCTTTTGACTCTAATTTTTGTTTGGTTCTGTGAATATCTTGATATAGACCTTCAAGCTTGTTTTTATGGCAAGTCTGGCTATAATTATCCTTAATTAGTTCTTCTACCTCATGCACAAGATGTATAATACCCTCTTGCAATGTGTCTAAGCATGTCAACAACGATGATCTGTCTTCTACTCCTTTCAGTTCGTTCAGTATCTCTGTGATTACTTTCATCGGATGAACCAGCCTATTTGCACCAGCCACACCAATCTTGCCACTCAGTTCAGCCTCATCAATCGAACTGGACGAACTATTTGCGGGAACCGGGCTGCTCGAGATAATCGTCTCATATGGGCTAAACAAGCCTATATCACTTCGACCAGTTGACTCACTTAAAGTATCAAGGAAAACTGACTCATCCAAATTAGAAATGCTCTCGCCCATCATGAAAACCAGAACATCCTACTCAGACAGCTCATTACGACTTTATCCCTCAACGGAGGGCTAATGCAATTCGAAGGATAATATATCATACTCTAATTTTCTTGCAACTATATCATAGTTTAAACAGAGAGAAAAGGTCTATTTCTTTAAATCCAGCATAAAAAGATATGTCCAACAATTTTTTTTAATTGAGAATACTACCTAAATTATTAACACAACATTTATCTCGTACCCCCTGCTAGTTCTCATTACCTTGAGCTATTTTAAACCTTCACAGCATGATCAACAACCATTTTAACTTCAACATTACTAAGTGCTGTAATTGTCCCATACGAACAGTAACATCCTACTGCAAAAAAAGTTAATGCAGCTACAGCGAGTGTAATAAATATTGCTAAACAAGGTGTTGTTAAACTTGCACCAACAGCAAATGCCCCAGATAACACAAAAGAAACAGAAGCATAGATTACTTGCTTTCTACTCTGAGTATTTACTGCTGAGAGTTTTTTGTTTATATGATCTGAATTTGGACCTTTTAAGCTTTGTTGCAGTTCATTTGAATTCTCTTCGAATTGAATTTTTACTTCATCAAGTTCCCTAGTTTTTGCAGCCAAGTCTTGCTTCATACTATCTTGCTCACGTTCTAACTGTGCAACCTTCTGATTTGTGCCACTCATCTCCCGATCTCTGTTGCTAAGTTGTGCTTCTAGAATTTCAATTTGACTCTCCAACTGGTTACTGTAACTTTTAAGTGCTTCTAGCTGCTGGCTTTTATTTTCATTTTCATCTTTAAGCTTATCTAGCTTTTTATTTTGATCCCCCAGTGCTATATTTTGTGTACTCAGCTCTTTATTTTTGCTTTCAGTTTTTTCCAGCTTTTGAAACACACTATGTAACTGCCCCTCTAATTGTAAAACCTTTTCACTTGCAAAACTTAGCTCTTTCTTACTCTCTTCGGATTGAGCTTGTGTTGCATCAAGTTCTTTAAGCTGCTTTTCTAGTTGACTATTTTGTTTAGTCAGTTGAACTATTTTATCACTTAGTGTATAAACATCCTGTGCTGCCTTTTTTAGATCTTCTTCTAATTTGGTTTTTTCAACCAAGCCTTGCTTTGCATTATTCAGCTCTTCCTCCTTTGCTTTGAGTTCAGCTTGTATACACTTCAGCGCTTCTTTTTCCTTTTTGAGCTCATCTTGCAGTTTTGTTTTCTCTTGTTCTAATCGAGCTTGTGTATCACTCAGTGTTTTCTTTTGCTCTACAAACTGACTGGTAAGTGTACTTTTTTCATTATTAATTCGATCAGTCAGATCATTAATATTTCGTTCTAGCTCGACTTTTGTTTTCTCAAGTTTAGCTACTGCACTAATTCTGCTATCCAAGTTTTGTTTTGTGTCATCTAACTCTTTCGTCTGCTTTTTGAGCTGATCTTCTAACTTCCCTAATTTGCTGCTCAGCACTCTTTCTTTCTCTGCAAATTGGCCATCAAGTACATTTTTTTCTTTATTCAAATCATCTATCTGATTAATTAGGTCACTATTCTTTCTTTCTAGTCCAGCATTTGCCTCCTTAAGCTCCTTTATAGTATTATCAAGCCTAGCTACTTCTCCAATTTTGCTTTCCATCTCTTCTTTTTTCTTTGCAAGTTCAGCTTCTGTTTTCTTAAGTTTCTCCTTAAGCTTCCCTACTTGACTAGCTAGATCATCATCCCCTTGCCCAAATTGAGCTTTTGTTTTATTAAGTTCCTTTTTAAGTTTCTCTACCAGAAGATAAGCTATTTTTTCTGCATTGCTTGATGCTTTAAGCTTTCCTATTGCCAAGTACAAATGTCCAAAATCAACAAAAGCTTTATGATCAAGTAAAAGGTTAACAGCTCCTAATTTACTCTTTTCAATAGCAAGGTCTAGAGGCGTACGATTATCACTACCTTTAGCATCAACATCATAGCATCTTTTTTTGAGAAGAAGATTAAGTGTTTCATTGTTATCATTTAAAACAGCGTAATGTAAAGGTGTACGCTTCTTTTCTATTTCTACTTTCTCCTTAAAGAATTTTATCACTTCTTCTTTTTTCTCTGTTTTGGATGATTTTGCTAAATTCAAAACAGTGCTATTTCCATATGTAATGTTGAAGTTAGCACCGTTCTTCACAAGAAGCTTTACTATTTCCAAATTGCCATTGCAAACCACAAAGTGTAAAGGTGTTATACCATTATTATTTTTGACGTCAACATCAGCACCTTTACTAAGGAGAAACTTTGCACCTTCTAGAAAGAGTGCTACATCATCGTTATCTTTGCTGCTATTAGAAAAAAAGACCAAATGTACTCCATCCACCCGTTATTGGTATCTTTTTGAGCTGTCTGATGTGCATCACGAGCTATAAAGTGTAAAGCTGTCATACCACTAACGTCTTTAGTGTCAACATAAACTTCACCATTCAAAAGAGCTTGTGCTACTTCTTTACTGTAGAGGGCAGCAAGATACAAAAGACTAGCACCACTAACTTTAGCCTCTAGGGATGAAGATAGCACCGTTTTGATGCACTCTTCATTTTTAACAGATAACGCCGAATTAAGTATATTATGTATCTTATTAACAACATTCTCATCTTCTAATGTTTTCAAGTATTCAGTAACGTGGTCAGTAAAGAGTTGGTTAAATTCTCTTCTTAATGCTATGGTTGGAAAGAATGCATGGCTTACAGCTCTTATACCATTATCTTTTTCTTTTAATTTGCCGGACAAAATATCAATGTATTTTTGTTGACCTACAAGCAGTAATAGAGATTCCAGTTCCTTTTGATCAAACAATTTACTCTGATACTTTTCTGTAAGCTTATCTTGATTGCGAAACATATTAAAGTTCTTCACTCTCTGTATTAGCCCTTTTGCTTTTCCTAAATTTTTAGAAGAAATGGCTCCGAACAATTCACTTTCAAAATCTTCATTCTTTTCTTGCTTTTGATGTCTAGCTCTGGATATTCTTTCTCCATCATATTGCATTCTTTGTTTTGGATCAATTAGTACGTCATATGCTTTCCAAATTTCTCTAAATTTCTCCCCACCATCAGGATTTTTATCTGGATGATATCTCTTTGCTAATTTTGTGTATGCTTTTTTTATCTCATCTGCCTGAGCCTTTACACCTACTCCTAGTATTTTATAATAGTCAACATCAAAATTAATAGGGTATAAAAAATCTTTATAATCTCCACTATCACTAACCGATGGCATAAATTTCATTAATAATATTACTCTTTATTATTTTATTATTAACCTCAGCTTTTGTCAATATATATGGCTGATTTCTAAATTGGAAACGTAATTTACATCAGAATTCTCAATATAAAGAGTATACTAAAATGCTATTAAACTATATTGCAAAGTCCGTTCTGATTTAACAAAACACTACACTTTTTAATATCAACGAGAATTTAATTATTTACTTTTTTAAAAATCGCAAAAAAGTACCTATCATTGTGAGAACACGTTGCGTGAAAATGGGGTTGTAAAATTAAAAGCTTGAAATTACCTGCAACAAAGTTGGGTAAGTTAGTTCGTACGTAAATTTAGCAAAAGCAAGCTAATATAGCTGATTTTAGCGTACAGTAAAATTATTATAAATAAAAGTTCGCACGGTACACATGGTAGACCATCCCATCCCAAGAAAAATAGTTCTCACCGTCCTTGGTTTTAAACGCCGGAAATGGTTATTTTACTTGAGATCTTAATAATATATTTTGCTAAATTAATAGTATTTTGCTTGCGGAAGAATTAATAAGCGTATGATAAAAACAGAATTTAAAAAAAATGAAAGATCAGATTGACCTTATCAAGAGGCTTTTATTGAAAACTATTTCAAGTCTAAAATTTTCTACAATATTATTGGCCCTTTAATTTAACCAACAAGTAACAAAAACTTTTATAGGGATCACAGCAAGTAATCCTTTTTTACCTTTTAGTAGACTTATTTATTAATGTTAAATTTTGCATTTCTTATAATATTATTTACAGTCTCAATATC
>NZ_JBIXJM010000044.1:0-705 GCF_044752445.1 Wolbachia endosymbiont of Drosophila barbarae
TTTTCTAGCTTAAATCTTTCCTCCCACCTTTGTAGAGCTTCTGCTACTGCTGAATAGATTTCCAAAGTTAGATCTCTATTTATTGGCTTATCTACTAATTCAAATAGTCTTGACCCATAATCTCTCCTCATTATTCTACTGTTAATAGGAGTGGTCAGTATATCAATTATCGACTGCTTTAAGTGCTCTATTCCTTCTAACGTTTTTCCTGTTTTAGCATCCATACCCTTCATTTCTATTTTGCAAAGACGCTTTCACTGCCTTTTATTACTTTAAACCCACATGAAACTATATCTCCTACTCTTCCTACACCAAGACCATTTGCAAACACTGTTCTTGATCCTTGAATCATTACTTTTCCTTCACTAAAACTGTCTCCTTGTCTACATATTGACTTACCGTTTACAAAAAATTATTACTTCCGCTAATGCAGAAATGTGGTATAGCTTCTCCACAGTAGTCTCCTAACCTCACTATTCCTTTGTTCAATTTAAGTCGATCCTTTCTGCTTTCAGTTTTATTCCACTTTTTGTCATTTCTATCTCTGATTTTCCTACTTTGAAATTTAATTTATCCACTACAGAAATTTCAAGATTCTTGCTCTCTTTGTCATACAATAACTTTGTTCCATCTTGAAATATAGCATTTCTCATAATAGTCCGAACAGGTCATAGGAAGGCAGAATCAACAGCACGACGAAAGGAT
>NZ_JBIXJM010000045.1:0-2972 GCF_044752445.1 Wolbachia endosymbiont of Drosophila barbarae
CTCAACCTCCTTATCATCTTCTATCCTTATCTTATCACATCCGGACTTCTATGAAAAGAGCTATAATAGTAAAAAAGAACCTAATGAGAAAAATAAACCTCAAGAACAAAGAGAAGGCAGAAGCGGAGGTTTTTTAGAACTGCTAAAAAATATAATAAAAATTCTTTTCAATTCGGTCGTTGACCTACCTGAGCACGAGCAGCATAATAAAATGAAAAGCACTAATCTACAACAAGGTTTGGATACTAAAGGAAAAGGCCCAGAAGATCTTCATCCAAAGGCAAAGCTTGAAGTTAAAGAAGCAGCTAAGGGATTGAAAGAAGAGTTACAGAATTCTGATGATGGTGGTAATCAATCTATTGAAACTAAAGTGCCTAATCAAACTACTACTCAAGACATTGACAACTCTAAAACGATGGAACGTTAGTTCAACTATTTAACATCTGCAGCAAGCACTGATTCATGTATCATCTCTGAAATGGTTGGATGAGGAAAAATCGTAGATTTTATGTCGAAGTCTGTTCCTTCTAGTTGCTTTGCAAGAGCAAAATTGCTAATTAACTCCGTTACTTCTGCACCTATCATGTGGCTACCCAGAATTTCTCCGGTTTTTTTATCTATAATCGTTTTCACTAACCCTTCAGTTTCACTGAGTGCAACAGACTTACCATTAAAGTTAGAGTGAAATTTTCCTATTTTTATATCATACCCACCTTTTATTGCCTGTTCCTCAGTAAGGCCGATGCTCGCTATTTGTGGATGAGAATAAGTGCAATTTGGTATGCATTCTTTTTTTAACGCATGAGCATTTTTACCAGCAATCTTTTCAATGCAGATCACGGCTTCATGGCTCGCTTTATGTGCTAAACATGGTGGGCCAGCTACATCACCTATTGCATACACATTTGATTCACTAGTTTCATACCATTCATTCGTTTCAATAAAGCCAGAAGGGCTTAATTTAATTTTTGTATTTTCTAAACCTATATTTTCAATATTTGCTTGAATTCCAACCGCAACAATCACCCTCTCAAATTCTTTGCTCTCACCACTACTTAGTAGCACTTGAGCAGAGTCTTTACTTTTAGTAAGAGCTTTTACGCTACTGCTTGTATATATTTCTATCCCCTGTTTTGTGAATATTTCTTGTGCTAAATCTGAAATGTCCTTATCCTCCAGCGGCAAAATAGTGCTCTTTATCTCTATGATTGTTACATCAACACCCAAAGTACTATAAAAACTTGCAAATTCTATTCCAATTGCACCAGACCCTATAATTAGTAGCGATTTTGGTAATCTCTCTGGAGTCATAGCGTGCTGCGCATTCCATATTAAATCTCCATCTGCCTCTATTCCAGGCAGATTCCGTGCCCTCACGCCTGTTGCTAAAATGATATGCTTGGAAACAATTTCTTGTTCTTCCTTATCGCTAACGACTTTTATAGTACCATTGCCTGCAAGTTTACCAAAACCTTGATGAACTTTGATATTATTTTTTTTCATCAAATATGCAACACCGCTTGACAATTTATCAACAACGTTTCTTGAGTATTTCACTATTGATTGTATATCAAAATTCGCTCCCTTTACTTCTATACCAAAATCTTTTGATCTTTTTATTAGCCTATAAACCTCAGATGCTCTAAGCAGTGATTTTGTTGGTATACATCCCCAATTTAAGCATATACCGCCTAAATTTTTTTCTTTTTCCACAATTGCAGTTTTAAACCCAAGCTGTGCCGCCCTAATTGCCGCTATATAACCACCAGGACCGCTACCTATAACCGTAATATCATACTCATTCATCAGTTTTCTTCGTATTCAAAAAGATTATATATAACAGATGGAACCCATACAATCAATGGTCTGTCATCTACCGTCTTAAGAGTCAAGATAAAAGTTGTTATTTTTTATCATGGCATTTAAACAAACGATAATTTTTCTCATGACAGCAACTAATGCAACCTTAGCAGCTTTGCCAGAATCAACCAAACGCTGATAAAACGCTTTCATTTTTCTGTTGTGGCGCATAGCAACAAGAGCTGACATGTATAGTGCTTTCCTTGCATAAAACCTGCCTCCTTTGATTTGAGCTTTGCCAACTTTTCTTCCACTTTCACTAGTTTTAGGTGCAACTCCAACTAAGCATGCAATTTCTCTATTCTCTAATCTACCAAGCTCAGGCACCTCTGTCAGTAGAACGCTCGTCGTCTTTGATCCAATACCTTTATAGCTGATTAAAAGCTCATTTTTTCCTTTCAATTCAGCTATTGCGTCTTCTATGTCTTGCCTAATTTCTTTCAATTGTTTTTCAGCAAACCCTATCTGTCTTTCTATGTATTCTCTAGCTTTTCCCGTCGCACTTTGCAGGCGACACTTGTTTGCATGAATTGCATCATTTAAATTACGCTCAACTGCCCCCAGCTCCTTTAATTCCTCTTGCTTTTGTGAAATTATACATCCTTTTACTTCACCGTCTTTACTGAAAAATTCAGCGTATTTTTCCAGTAATTTAGCATCTAACTTGTCAGTTTTTGCAAAATGATTGCAAGCTTTGGCAAATGCATATACCCGATTCGGGTGAGCTTTATGGACAGTTATCTTGCAACAATTTTATAATGAGCTTTTCATAGCCACCAGCTTACACATAACTTGATGGGTAAATCGACTATATTTGTTTCTATAAACTTAGATATAGCATCACTCACGTTTGCTATGCGCTTATGCTTGCCATTAATTGAGATGTCCAATGCTTCCTTGGAAACATCTACTCCCATGAAAATTATTCTAGCCATTTTTGTACCTATAAATATAATCAAACAATAATGCAAAATGCTGTATACAGGATTGTAATTCGATCTTTTAGATCCACCTACCGTTCGTACTACATTTTGCTTTAAGCCTTACTATTACCCACAAATAAAAACATAGTATTGTATTTACTCAAATAATTTAATTTTATTAACCTGAAA
>NZ_JBIXJM010000046.1:0-7325 GCF_044752445.1 Wolbachia endosymbiont of Drosophila barbarae
AATGGATAGTGAATAACTAGCTACCCTAGGGTTTCTTTTGCCTTTTTTTCTGTTTAGTAAATTTCTTAAACATTTATAGCTAAGGTTAGTTGCATTTAAAAGCAGCTGAGTCGCGGTTATTAAGCGTTTAGAATAAAAAAACGCCATACTTGAAAGTATAATGTAAGTAATTAGCCAACTACGGGGCTTCTTTTGCCTTTTTTTTCATTTGGTAAATTTCTTAAACATTTATGGCTAAACGACAATCGTCATCTCGCTGCTTGTTAGCGGGATCTCTTGTTAGCGGCTGAGATACCGCGAATGAATCGCGGTATGACGGTTCGTGGCAGCATGAAGATAATCCCGCTACTTGTTAGCGGCTGAGATACTGCGGCGGTATGACGTAGATTGCTGTCATTCCGCTACTAGTTAGCGCCGCAGCGGTATGGTGTAGGAAAATTAGCTATATAGCTAACTTGTACCACGCGTTAAAGCTTTTAAACAGGTCTTGGTTTACTTACTCCATTATTTTCTTTATTATCAGATATCATTTTAAATAATATGGAGGAGCAAATTGTCAGCAATTGCCATTATTGATTTTGGTTCACAGTTTACACAGCTTATCGCAAGACAAGTAAGAGGAATGGGCGTTTATTGTGAGATATTTCCAAGCAACATCAGTTTTGAAACAATATCAAAATTCAATGGGTTTATTCTCTCTGGAGGACCACAATCTGTAAATGATGATTGTTCTGAAACAAGTAGAGTAGTACATGAAATTATAAAACTTAATGAGGCAACAAACGTTCCTATACTTGGAATATGCTATGGACAGCAACTCATTTGTCATTATTTTGGAGCAAAAGTAAAAGAGAGTTTCAAACAGGAGTTTGGTAGAACTAAAATCAAGATACTAAAAGAATCCCCCATTGTAAAGGATACCTGGGACGTTAATTCTGAAGTGGATGTATTAATGAACCATGCGGACAGTGTTGA
The DNA here is from genome assembly GCF_044752445.1 of Wolbachia endosymbiont of Drosophila barbarae. Taxonomy (NCBI): domain Bacteria; kingdom Pseudomonadati; phylum Pseudomonadota; class Alphaproteobacteria; order Rickettsiales; family Anaplasmataceae; genus Wolbachia; species Wolbachia endosymbiont of Drosophila barbarae. The sequence continues at coordinate 976 of NZ_JBIXJM010000046.1, forward strand.
TACTATACCACATGGATTTACTGTTATTGCATCAGGTGTGATAAATCAAACAATTGCAATGATTGTCAACGAACAGCGGAAGATTTACTGTACTCAGTTCCATCCTGAGGTTAAGCCCACAACAAATGGCAGTAAATTGCTCTCTAACTTCTTGGATATTGCAAATTGCGAAAGGGACTGGACAATGAAGTCGTTTATTGAGGAGCAAAAGGAAAAAATCAAAAATGTAGTAGGAGAGAAAAAAGTAATCGCTGCAGTGAGTGGTGGGGTTGATTCAAGTGTTGCAGCGGCTCTCACACATAAAGCTATAGGAAAACAATTGAACTGTATTTTCATTGATACTGGGTTGTTACGCAAGAACCAGACTATTGCTATGTTGAAAGAGATTCCGATAAACTACGTTGATAAATCAAATTTATTTTTGAGTAGGTTGAAGGGAATAACTGATCCAGAAGAAAAGCGAAAAATTATCGGTAACACTTTTATTGAAGTGTTTGAAGAAGAAGCAAAAAAAATAGGTGATGTGGATTTTTTGATGCAAGGTACCATCTACTCTGATGTAGTTGAGTCAGGGCATGCCTCAGACAACACTAGTACAATTAAGTCTCACCATAATGTTGGTGGGTTGCCAGAAAAGATGAATCTGAAGTTAGTGGAGCCTTTACGTTACCTCTTTAAAGATGAGGTAAGGCTACTTGGAAAAGAAATTGGGCTTTCAGATGAGATAATATTTCAACATCCATTTCCTGGACCTGGACTTGCAGTGAGGATTATAAGTGAAGTCGATGAAGAAAAGGTGCGAATATTGCAAGAAGTAGATGAAATATATATTAATACGATGAAAAATTACGATCTATACGATAAGATATGGCAAGCTTTTGCTGTATTATTACCAATAAAAACTGTAGGCGTTATGGGAGATGGTCGTACGTATGGATATGTTTGTGCTTTAAGGGCTGTAACATCATCTGATGGTATGACAGCCGATGCATTTCCATTTGAAGATAAGGATCAACACTTGCTAGTATTTTGGGATTTTTTACGCAATGTCGGCAGTATAATTGTTAATAATGTTCCCGGAGTAAATAGAGTTGTTTATGATATCACTTCTAAACCACCCGCAACTATTGAGTGGGAGTAAATCAAAAAGATCCCGCTGCTTGTTAGCTGGATCTAGAGATACCGCGAATGAATCGCGGTATGACGGTTAATTTTCTTTATTTTGCTTATAATTTCCACAAGCAGTGCAAACATAAATGAAGAATACAAATATCCTTTTGGTAATTCTATATGAAATCCATGAAGTATGAGGTACACACCGACAAGTAAAATAAATAAAATGGCGATTATTTTTAACCCTGGGTTAGATTTGATTAACTGGGCGGTATAACTTGATAAAAACAGCATTGCTAGCATGGAAAATGTAAATGCTGTAGCAATTATTACCATGTTATAAGTTAGTGCTATAGCAGTTAATATCGAATCAACCGAAAAAACTAAATCTATTAATATAATTTGTAGCACAACTAAAAAAAATTTTGATTTAACGTTTGCTTTCTTTTTATTTTTCTTACATACAAAGATGTCATCCCGTAACTCCATAGAGCTCTTAACAATAAGGAATAATCCCCCTGCGATCATAAGTAAATCCCTTGCTGATGCAGTGTGAAATATAGGTTTTTGCATTGACAATATAGATGATGTAAAAAATAGTATTACAAAACGCATTAATAGTGCTAATCCAAGGCCCATAAGGCGCACTCTTTCTCTCAGCGCATTTGGTACCTTATCTATTGCTAGAGAAATAAAGATTAAATTGTCTACACTAAGTATAGTTTCAAGTAGTGTAAGTGTCAGTAAAGTCCAAGCATCAGTTAGCATTTTTGTTTCAAATTCGGTTCTTCTTACTCTACAATAGATGTGTAAAAATTAAGTGACTTCACTCAGAAGTTTTATAGCAGTTCTCCAGAAAAACAGGATATATAAAGTTCAGCAGCTTCTTCTATTTTCGTTTTTGAGCAAAATCAATAATAAGAGAGTTTCTTATTTTCATGCACGCAAATAAGATAAAGCCTTATTTTCATTTTTGACTTTATTTGAAAATAATATATACTATAAAAATAGTGTGCTAGGTTGAATGAATGTATATTAAAGGATCACCATCAGGCAAAGTATTCGCTGTTTATCAGGCATTTATACCAAGCCCCTTGCCACCAAAATTTGAATGGGACAATGATTTAGTTAATAGTCTTTAAACCCTTACTTTACTATAAGGAAAGTGGTTGAAAACTTAGGTGTCGTATTGACAACAGCCCAAAGAGCAATCGTAAAGCTTGAAGATTTAGGCATCGTTTCACAAACTTCTCAAGGAAAGAGAGATCGGGTTTATTGTGCAACTGATATTTTGAATATTCTAGAAGAACCAACTAAGATTACAGAGAACTTCGATAGCACATTGTAGCTATTGTGATGAATAAATTCAGCAAACAGCAAGCTTAAAGAGTCTGATCCAATGGACATGCTGAACAAAAAGTAAGGAGCTCCTTTTGGAGGATTGTATTAACTTATTAATTAATTGCTTGACTTTTAGCAGGATTTATTATATTATTTATTAATGAGCAATGCAATCAAACCAAGGAGGATAGCATGATAAATAATTTGGATTCAATAATTCTTGGAATAAAAGATGGTGAAAAGGCGATTGAAGATTTAAGGGTTGTTCTTAAAAAAAGAAAAGAAGAAGTTATTACTACACAGACATTTAATTACGCTTTACAATGCCCACAAACTACAAAGGAAGCGATAGTACACGAAATTCTGCTTCATTTTATACAAAATCCTGGCAAGCAATCACTAGAACAAGTAATACAATACTTAGATGGAGCAATACAATCTAGGATATATGCAAAAAACAACCCAATAAGAAATCTAGATGAAGAATTTCGTACTCATATAAACTTTAAAGATGAAGAGGGAAATACATTACTACATCATGCAGTTATAGGTAATAAAACTGAAGAAATAACCACCCTTCTTGTTACATATAGTGCAAATCCTTTGATACAAAACGCGGATAATAAAATTCCTTCATATTTAGCTCAAGGAAAAACAAAAGAAGTGCTTATTAAAAGTATGAAAAAACAAGCTAATACGAAAAAAGAAAGCGCTATGGTAGGCAGTTTGGTGCCTGGCGTAATAATTGGTGGTTTTCTTGGTGTTGTACTTGGAGCTGGTGTGTGTGTTGCAGTAAGTCTTTCTGGTGGTATGATACTAGGTGTAATGATAGCATCTTCTCTTGTTGCTAGTATAGCTATTGGACTGGCCATGTATTTTTTGAGTCAAGACTATGAACAGACTAAAGCGATAGAAAAAACTATTAGCACTGTTAGCTCTGAAATATCTGTTGATGGTGCAACTGCCGCAAATGATAAAGAAGAGCCACAACTTACATAGAAAAAGCTATAGTATTTTCAAACTAAATAATAAACCTTGTAATTAGGATATTCTGGATTCCAGCGTCACGCGCTGGAATGACAACTGCGTTTTTTGCTTTTTTGTCATCAAATACTCCTACTCTTTATGTCATCCAAGTATCCTGACTACTTGGATCCAGGAAATTTAATTGTTTTAAATTTTGCTCAACGTCCTTCTATACACCTATTTAAATTTTATGTATGTGCAATATAATCTATAATAACGTTGAATTTATTATCAATACAATATATTAAAAAATATTATGAGCTTCGTAAGAGAAAAAAACACCCCTGTGATGGAACAATATTTGAACCTGAAAGCTCAATACAAAGATCATCTGCTATTTTATAGGCTAGGAGATTTTTATGAGTTGTTTTTTGATGATGCTATTAAAGCTGCGAAATTGCTGAATATAGTGCTAACCAAGAGGGGCAATTCAAATGGGCAAGAAATACCAATGTGTGGAGTGCCAGCACACAGTAGTGAATCTTACCTACACAAGCTAATAGATTTAGGATTCAAAGTAGCAATCTGTGACCAATTAGAAACTGCTGATGAAGCAAAAAAGAGAGGCTATAAATCCATAGTAAAACGTGATGTAGTGCGAGTTGTAACTCCAGGTACAATTATAGAAGATTCGCTACTGGAGGATAAAAGCAATAATTATCTCGCGTCCATAGTTGAACAAAATGACGAATATGCTATTAGTTGGCTTGAATTATCGACGGGAAAATTTTTTCACACTTTAACGAGTTTGAAAGCTCTAGATAGTGATTTATTGCGTATATCACCAAGAGAATTATTAATTTCTGAAAAATTCACTGAGGATGAAAAAATTAGATCGGTTTTAAAAAATTATAAAATATCAATTACGCAACACGCACTGAGCTTTTTTGAGTATAGTAAATCTCACAGAACGTTATGCGAGTTTTATAAAATCAGGGAACTTGGGAGTATAGGAAATTTCAGCAAAGTAGAAATCATGGCGTGTGGTGCACTGCTTGAATATGTCAGAGTAACGCAAAGGGGCTCCATTCCAAGGCTTGAATTCCCAAAAACCTATAAGCAACAAAATTTCATGCTTATTGATGCTTCAGCAAGGAGAAATCTTGAGTTGTTTTCAACTCAATTTGGTGAAAAGAAAGGTTCACTAATTTCAGTTATTGATCATACAGTTACAGCTTCTGGTGGACGCCTGCTCAAACAAATGCTCGCTTCACCCCTTGCTTGCTCCAAGGCAATCAATTTGAGGCTCAGCACCGCTCAATTTTTTGTAAATAATCATGATTCACGCAGAAAAATACGAGAGATATTATCTAACATTCCGGATATTGAAAGGTCTTTATCGCGCTTAATACTAGGGCGTGGTTCACCAAAGGATATGAACCTATTGAAAATAGGCCTAGGAAAGACTTTAGAATTGTCTGAGTTCTTATGTAAAATTGAATCAGGTGAAAATGGATCTCTCCCACAACAATATGTCATCCAAACTGAGATCCAGCCAGCGTCACGCGCTGGAATAACAGTAAAATCAGACGAGAGTGAACTAAGCACAATACATAAAAGCCTTGGTAATCATAAAGACCTATTTGAACTGCTAAATAGTGCTATACTTGATAATAATCTCAGTTCCGTGAAAGAGGGAGGGTTTATCTACCCAAAATACAACTCAGAATTATCTGAGTTATCCTACATATTAAATAATAGTAATAAACTAATAACCAAACTCCGTGAATCTTATCGCGACCTAACTGGCATTGCCGCACTCAAAATATTGCACAACAATATACTCGGTTATTACGTTGAAGTATCAGCAAATCACAAAATAACTTCGGATATATTTATTCATAGGCAAAGCTTAGCAAATAGCATGCGCTACACTACTAATGAATTGAAAGAACTAGAAAATAAAATTCTTACGGCACGTGATGCTGCAATCGGCTTAGAAATGAAAATTTTTAGTGAACTGTGTAGTGAAGTTGCTAAAGAGTCTGAAAAAATTGCTCTTGCTGCAAATGCTTTGGCAAAACTTGACATTAGAACCGCGTTTGCAGAGCTTGCAGTGCAAAATAATTACGTAAAACCCATTATTGATGACAGCAAAGAGTTCAATATCTGTAGCGGAAGACATCCAGTGGTTGAAGTTAACGATAAATTCATTGCAAATAGCATCAATTTAGCTGGTATACATCTAATTACTGGTCCTAATATGACTGGAAAAAGCACTTTCTTGAGGCAAAACGCTCTCATTGCAATTTTAGCTCACATGGGGTCATTTGTGCCAGCAGAGAGTGTACATATTGGAGTGATTGACAAGATATTCAGCAGGGTTGGCGCAACGGATAATATAACAGCTGGTTATTCTACCTTCATGGTAGAGATGATCGAAACAGCAACGATAATAAATCAGGCAACGGACCGTTCCTTGGTGATACTTGATGAAATTGGTAGGGGCACAGGGGTGTATGATGGATTATCTATTGCACAGGCGGTGATTGAACATATTCACAATGTAAATAAGTGCCGCGCCATTTTTGCAACTCATTATCATGAATTAACTAAAGTAAGCAAATACTTGAAGAACGTGAAATGTTTTTGTGTAAAAATAAGAGAGTGGAACGGAGAGGTTATCTTTCTACATGAAGTAATTGAAGGCATTGCAGATGAGTCATATGGAATACATGTAGCAAAACTTGCTGGTTTTCCTGATTCTGTTTTAAATAGAGCAAGTGAAGTGTTTGAGGAGCTGAAGGCTTGAATCATTATTATAAGTGAAGAATTACCTATACAATCGTGGTAGTAGCTATAGAAACGAAAAACTTACTTGACACCCTTCGCCAGCGCCCTTATCATGATAGTGAAGCTATTGTATTTGC
>NZ_JBIXJM010000047.1:0-4328 GCF_044752445.1 Wolbachia endosymbiont of Drosophila barbarae
ACTCAACCTCCTTATCATCTTCTATCCTTATCTTATCACATCCGGACTTCTATGAAAAGAGCTATAACTCTATAACCAATAGCTATCCAAATTATAAAATTGTGTAGGGTACTGTTTACCATCTTCAGCAGTATTCCGGAAAATCCGGATAACTATCTAACTCTTGACTAGCAAATATGTTCTGTAAATGCTCACTAATTGTTCTAATATTAACACCAAACAACTCCGCCATTCTTTTTTGTGTAAGCCAAATGTTTTCATCTCGATACAAAACATCAATTCTTACGTCTCCATCTGGAGTTGTATATAATAAAATTTCGTTTTCATTTATTATCATATCTACTCTACCTTACTTCAAGTAGCATATAGGTTATTTGTAAAAAAGACAAACAACTGTAAAACTCTAAAAATAGAGAACTATCTACTTTATTCTTTAGCTGGTAAGCAGTTTTGAAATTATTTTAACTTTTTTTGAAAAAATCCCGGAAAAAGTAGTAAGAAATCCGGTATATATTAGTATAAGGGCATTGAGTGTAGATGTGCTTCAAACAGAAAAGTTGGAAAACAGAAAGTAAAAGAAATTTAGGCTTTTGGTAAGTTACGTAATTGAGAATTTATATTTTTTTAAATAAGGCAAAAACTGTGTTTTAAAGCTAGATGTGACTTTAGGGAAAAAAATCATTGCTCACCAAAGAACGTCTATAATAGCCTTTAAACTCAAATAAAAGCTATCCTTAGTAATTCTACTGTTACAAAACAAACCTGAAGACAACGGTTTTTATCCTTTGCAAAAAAAAGTGAACAGTTTTCGTAATTTTGGTGAATATATATAACAAGAAAACGACTTTCTGCAGTAGCACATGATTCTCGAATTTCCGTTGTTGGCCAACAAAAACCTATGAATTTCTAGTGTGTTTTGTAGAAACCAGACGATATTTTGGAGTAAGTGCTACTTGTAATTTTAATAATAGCAAATGTCAATCCTAACACTAGACCTTGGCAAACAAACTGGCTGGTCAATTCTAACAGATGGAGTAATTGAAAGTGGAAGCAAAAGTTTTCATGGTAGTCGTTTCAGTGGAGGCGGAATGTGCTTCTTAAACTTTCGTAATTGGCTTAATTCTTTGAAAGACATTTCTGCAGTGTATTTTGAAGAAGTAAGAAGACATCTAGGAACTGATGCAGCGCATTGCTACGGTGGTTTTCTTGCCGTTCTATCTGCTTGGTGTGAAGAACATCATGTGCCGTACAAAGGTGTTAATGTTAAAACTATAAAACGCTTTATAGCAGGCAAAGGCAATGCAAGTAAAAGTGAAGTTATTGAAGCTGTAAAGAAAAAAGGTTTTTTGCCTAAAGATGATAATGAATCTGATGCTTTAGCATTAATGTTTTACGTTATGAATCTCAGTAAAGATTTTAACACATTAAAAATACCATAGAAAGTGGGTCCTTTCGGCCATACTGGGTGATTTAGCGGGTTAGACCTCAGGCCTTCTTTAGCGTCAGAGATATTTTGAATATTAACTTTTTAATTATTAAGATATGAATTTAGCAATCCACTATTATCCTACTCAAAATCTGGTCGAATATGAGCGTAATCCACGTAAAAATGATGACGTAGTAAATAGAATGTGTGCTTCAATCAGGGAATTTGGCTTTCGTATTCCAATAGTTGCAAAAAGCGATGGAACTGTGGTTGACGGTCATTTAAGACTTAAGGCAGCAAGAAAACTTGGTATGGAAAGTATTCCAGTGGTCTTAAGTGATAATTTAAATGAACCACAAACTAAAGCTTTTCGGTTACTGGCAAATCAATCAGCTAATTGGGCAAAGTGGGATGATGAGCTTTTGAAAGTAGAAATTCAAGAGCTAGAAGATTTACAGTTTGATCTTAAAATGACAGGATTTGAATTAGAAAAAGTTCAACATTTCCTTGATGATTTAGATAGTGAAAAAGAAGATTTTTCTGACTTGGTTGGTGATGACAAAAAGGTAGAAATAACAAAACCAGGTGATCTATGGATTTTAGGTGATCATCGAATCTATTGTGGTGATAGCTCTTTAGTTGAATCATATAAAGCGCTGTTAGATGATAAAATGGCAGATATTACTGTTTGTGATCCTCCATATAACGTTGATTATGGTAGCAGTCAAGAGAGAGAAGATAAAAAGATATTAAACGATAATCAAGGTGAAAAGTACGAACTTTTTCTCTACGACATCTGTTCCAATATTTTAGCATATACGAAAGGAGCAATTTACATCTGCGTATCATCATCAGAGTTTTCAACGTTGCAAAAAGCATTTGAGGAGGCAGGAGGAAAATGGTCAACATTTATCATTTGGGCAAAGAATCATTTTACGCTAGGCAGATCTGATTATCAGAGACAATACGAAGCAATGCTCTATGGATGGAAAAGCGGTAATAAACGTGAGTGGCATGGTGGTAGAAATCAAAGTGATCTGTGGTTTTATGATAAGCCAACACATAATACACTATATCCAACGATGAAGCCAGTAGAGCTAATGGAGAGAGCAATAGTAAACAGCAGCAGATCAGGAGACATAGTACTTGATCCATTTAGCGGTTCTGGAAGTACACTGATTGCATGTGAGAGAACAGGAAGAATTTGCAGAACAATAGAGCTAGATTCAAAATTTGTAGATGTAACCATAAAACGTTGGCAAGTATACACGGGAAGAGATGTAATTTTAGCCGGTACTGGCAAAACCTTTTCAGAGATTCAAGAAGAAAATTCGTAGATAAAGAGACACAAAAGAGAGAAGAGAAAAAAAAGTGGAAAAGATAACACAAACAGAATGGGCAAGAGAGATAGGAGTATCAAAGCAATATGTCTGTTATTTAGTAAAAAAAGGAATAGTTGAGTTGGAGGATGGTTTGGTCAATAGAGAACAAGCAAATGAAGCAGTAGCGGCAATACGAGATCCAAGTCAGCCACTTAGGAGGAAAAATCCAGAAAACGAAAATACAAATAACCTTTCTACAATGTTGCTAAAAACGCGAATAAAAAATGAAATGGAACGAGGTAAACTACTTGAGGCGAAAGCTAAGGCTGAGATAGGAGAACTTGTAGCAGTAGAGGAAGTAAAGCGCGATGCATTTAACGTAGCAAGAGTTGTCCGTAATAATTTGCTTAATATTCCAAATAGAGTTTCAGCATTGCTTGCATCACTGAGTGACACTGAAAAGATTCATATGGCGCTAACTGAAGAGATTACAAACTCATTACAAGAATTATCTAATATTAAGTTTTAAATAATGTCTGCTAACTTAAGTTTAGAATTAATAAAGTGTCTCATTAATCAACCAGGAGTGGATGTAAATGTTAGAGGATTAAATGGAAAGACACCGCTGCATTATGCAGTAGAAATTAACGAGTTTGGTATGGTTGCACTCTTACTGAACAGGAAAAATATTAATCCACTGATCACTGATGATGATGGTAAAAGTGCGCTCTCTTGTGCAAGAGAAGAAATATTACAGGCGCTAATTAATAACAAATACGGATCAGAGCAAGATAGCTTACTCCACTTAGCTGCGATGTTGAATGAAGCAAATGCTGTAAGGTTTTTACTCGACAAAGGGGTTAATGTTAATGAGCAGAATGCTCTACTACATACAGCATTACACTTAGCAGCAGGAGCTGGAAATGAAGAAATAGTAGAAATTTTAATTAGAGAAGGAAATGCGGATAAGGACATTCTTGATGCGAGAAATCACGCAGCAATTCATTATGCAGTAAACAACAAGAAAATAGGAGTAGTAAAAAAACTAGTAGACCTCGATGCAAATGTAAATAGGACCGGTAGTGGAGAAAATGCAACAAAGTTATCACCTCTTCACAATGCTGTAAGCGTTAGCAATTATGATGAACGAGATTTGTGTTTGGATATTGTAAGGTGTTTAACAAATGCTCCAAACTCCAAGGTCAATTTACAAGACTATGAAAATAAAACACCATTACATTATGCTGAAAGACTTAAAACAATAGAGGTTTTACTAACGCGAGAAGATATAGATCCTTTGATTAGAGATGATAAAGGCAAAACACCATTTTGTTATGCAAGAGAAAGGAATAAACAAGATATAGTGGAAATTTTAATGAGTAGTAAATATGGAGAAGATAAAAACAGTTTACTTCATTTAGCTGCAAAAAAAGGATATGAGGAGTTCCTAGAAGAGATTTTAGAAGAGGGAGTTGAAGTAGATATTTTAAACAATAAAGGAGAATCAGCGATATATAGCATTTCTCATAATAGTCCGAACAGGTCATAGGAAGGCAGAATCAACAGCACGACGAAAGGAT
>NZ_JBIXJM010000048.1:0-4658 GCF_044752445.1 Wolbachia endosymbiont of Drosophila barbarae
TCTGCAGATTGGCGAAAGCAAATACAATAGCTTCAGTTTCATGATAAGGGGGCTGGCGGAGTTTGTCAAGCAAGTTTTTAGCCCTGTCTCCTTGCTATAATGTTCATATCGATAGAAAAGCAAAAGAATAGAATGAAATATCAAGTGATATCCTCTATAATTAAATTTTTTGAATGAAGAGATGACGATTCGTGTAGGAATTAATGGTCTGGGTAGAATAGGCAGAGGCGTATTGCGTGCTATTTATGAAATAGAAAAGTATAGTGAGCAAATAGAAGTTGTAGCTGTAAATGGATCGCTCAGTGCAAAGCAGCATGCACATTTGATTAAATATGATTCTATTCATGGCAAATTCAGTGGTAATATTGATTTTAATGAGTCTCAAAATTGGATTTCTATAAATGGCAAAGAGTTTTCTTTATATAGAGAACGGAGCCCTGAAAATATTCCTTGGAATGTTGATGTAATACTTGAATGTACTGGTGCATTCAACAAACGTGAAGAAGCAATAAGGCACAATGCAGAGAAAGTGATTGTCTCTGCTCCAGTTTCGGATGCTGATGTCACTATAGTTTATGGTGTGAATAACGATATGCTCGAAAAAGAGCATAAAGTGATATCAGCAGGTTCTTGCACTACAAATTGCCTTGCTCCGATTGTGAAAGTCCTACATTCTGGTTTAGGCATAAAAAGCGGTTTTATGACTACTATACATGCCTACACGAATGATCAAAATGTTCTTGATGGTAATCATAAAGATTTGCGTAGAGCAAGGGCTTGCGGATTATCTATGGTGCCAACTACAACCGGGGCAGCAAAAACAATTGGTTCTGTCATTCCTGAATTAAAAGGAAAGCTAGATGGCACTGCCGTCAGAGTTCCGGTTAGCAATGTTTCTATGATTGATTTTACATTTACGACTGATAAGAAAGCGACCGTTAAAGAAATCAATGAAATGTTTAAGGATGCAGCTCTCTCCTCTACGTCATTCCAGCGCGTGACGCTGGAATCTAATTTCTGGATCCCAGTGTCAGCTACTCGGATGACATCAGAGGGTACTAGGATGGCAGAGGGTTATCCAATGTCAAATGTACTTTCTATATGCGAGGAACCTTTAGTCTCAATAGATTTTGTGCATAACCCTTATAGTGCAATTGTGGATTTAACTGGTACATATGTTACAGGTGATATATGTAGGGTTGCAGCGTGGTATGACAATGAGTGGGCTTTTTCGCTGAGAATGTTAGACATAGCATTATTGAGCTATAGTAAAGTATGAACTGGAACTCAAGCAAATACGCCTCATTTTATGAGCACTTTGCGGAACTCAGAAAAAGAGTTATCTTTTGCTTTCTATTTTTTTGCGTTGCTTTTGGTTTTTGTTATTACTTTAAGGAAAATATATACCGTTTTTTACTCGCACCTTTAATAGAAGCAACAAAAGGTAGCGAAGGTTTTTCTTTAATTTACACAGACTTAACAGAGGCATTTTTTGTGTATCTCCAAGTTGCAATAATGAGCGCACTTTTGTTTTCTTTTCCTGTGTTTGCATGGCAATTTTATATGTTCTTAGCACCTGGGTTATATAAAAGTGAAAGGGCAGTGTTGTTGCCATACTTGATTGCAACACCGGTTTTATTTGTAACGGGAGCTACTGTAGTCTATTACTATATATTTCCTTTAGCCTGGAAGTTTTTCATCACTTTTGAACATAGTGGGAAATCTTTCGGTATACCAATAGAGTTTATGCCATCAGTTAGCGAATATTTAGACCTCGTTCTCCAATTTATGTTTGCTTTTGGCACTGCATTTCAAATTCCAGTAATACTCACATTAATGGTGAGAGTAGGGTTACTCACTACACAAAGTTTGTCAAATAAACGCAGAATCGCGATAGTGGTAATTTTTATTATCGCTGCAATCTTAACTCCACCTGATGTATTAAGCCAAGTAGGGCTTGCAATACCTATGCTGATTCTATATGAATTGTCCATTCTGATATGTAGGTATATTGAAAAAAAGAAGACAAAGATTTAAACAAAGGAATCCCTCTTATCTCCTTTATATCACATTTTTAACTTACAACATTCTTATTCAGGACTTAAATATGGAAATGTTTCATAAATTGATTGTAATACTTTGTTAAGTTCAGCCTTACTTTTGATGATCAATAATACTGTATCATCACCTGCTATAGTTCCTATAATTCCTATGTTGTTGCTACTATTTAGCACATACTTCTTATCTAAAAAGTAAGCTAGACTGCTAGCTTGTCCTGGTTGGGTATGTAGTACTATTAAACCAAAATCCGAAATTTGCATATTAAGTATCAATGGTAATTGATACTGGTTGATATCGATTACTTTATATACACCAGCAACTTTGGCAATTTTAAGTTTTTTTAATTTCCTTGATAAAGTAGCCTGAGGAATGTTGTGCCCTCTTTCTTTAAGCAAGGTCTGTAAATCGCTCTGCTCTAAAATTTCATGATTTTGAATAATATTTAAAATATGTTCACCTAGTGTGTTGTCATGCATTATGCATTTTCCTCATATTGAATATGTAATAAGTATATTTGAAATTATATTCATTATTTCTTGACTATTCAATTTTTAATGTTTATATTCATAAGATGAATAAAATATGAATATAAATTAGTAATATGAAAAAATATATTTTAAATGCTATTATAGTGATAAGTATTCTATTAACAGGATGCAAGGAAGATAAACACGATAATATCATTAGATTTGCAATTTCTGCAGATTATCCACCTTTTGAATATTATGAAAATGGTAAATTTACTGGCTTTGACATTGAGCTTGCTCAATTAGCAGCAAAAGAGTTAGGTAAAGAAGCAATGTTTAAAGATATGCAGTTTAGTGCTATATTTGCAGCATTACAAAGTAATTCTGTAGATGCTGCTATATCTACTATTGGTAGTACAGAAGAGCGTGAAAAAAATTTTGATTTTTCAAATAGTTATTATACAGGGGAATTTGGTATTCTATATCACAAAAATAAACCCATAGCCGGTATAAACAATTTAACTCACAAGAAGATAGCCGTTCAACTAGGAACTGTCATGGAAATTTGGCTAAAAGAGCATGTTCCTACAACAGCTCAAATTATTGCTATAGACAATAATAATCAAGCTGTAGAAGCATTGAAGTCTGGTCATGTTGATGGCGTCCTAATTGATGAATTCCAAGGTAAAGTATTTAGCAAAAAAAATCCTGGTCTATCATGGTCAGCCATCGCTAAGTCAGATAATGGTTATTCTATTGCTGTGAATAAAGGATCTGATTTAAAGGATAAAATAAACGAGGCGTTAAAAAGTTTAGAAAGTAAAGGTGTAATACAAAAGATAGCAGAAAAATGGCTAGGAGATAACTGATGCAAGAATTAATTTCTAATTTCTTGTTTGTTGGAACAGGCCTTGCCTTTACTTTAAAATTATTGATTGGAGGACTGCTTTTAGGTATGAGTCTAGGAGGGTTATTTTCAGTACTCAGATATAATAAGATCTGTATTCCATTAATTAATGGAATTATATCTGTAATACGTGGCACCCCCCTTATATTACAGTTAAGTGTTGTTTATTTTATGACTCCAACCATTGCAGGAATTAAATTAAACATATTTAGTGCTGGCATTATAGCATTTGGTCTAAATAGCTGTGCTTATATTGCTGAGATTTTACGAGCTGGTATTGAAACTATATCAAAAAACCAGTTTGAAGCAGCTAAAACTTTACAAATACCTAGTTTCTATATGTGGAGAGATATTATATTACCACAAGTTATTAAAAATATTCTTCCTGCAATGATAAATGAGATCATTGCACTCCTTAAAGAAACGGCATTAATCTCTACTATTGGTGGTGTTGATATTATGCGCTCTGCGCAAATGCTTGCAGCAGAACAATTTACTTATTTTATACCACTTTGTCTTGCTGGGGCTTATTATTACGCTCTTGTATTACTAATTGAATATATAGGCAAAAAGATTGAACAGAAAGGTATATATGATAAAAATGCATAATATTTGTAAATTATTTAATAATGTTCCAGTACTTAATAATATTAACCTGATTATAGAACAATCTATAGTTGGTCTTGCTGGTCCTTCTGGTAGTGGTAAATCAACATTGTTACGTTGTATACAAAAACTCGAAGTTTTAGATTCTGGTAGCATTGAATGCAATGATAGTACTGGTTTTGTATTTCAGGATTTTCAACTTTTCCCACATATGACTGTCTGGGAAAATCTTACATATGCTCCCAAACTTAAAAACAAAACTCAGGATCAAAGCGATTCACTACTTGAGTCTTTGGGTATTGCTTCTAAAAAAAATGATTACCCTAGTAATCTATCCGGTGGGCAAAAACAGCGGGTTGCGCTTGCCAGAAGCTTAATGATGAATCCAAGGATTCTATTATGCGATGAGCCAACGTCTGGTTTAGATGTAGCAACAATAGTCGACGTTGTGGAACTACTACAATCAGTTAGAGATATGGGTATTACTATGATTATCGCTTCTCACAATTTGGATTTTTTAACAAAAATATCAAATCGGATTATTCTGTTAAAAAACGGAAAAATAATTGTAGATATCAATCCTAAAGAAATTGATGAACCAACAAACTATTTAAAAA
>NZ_JBIXJM010000049.1:0-908 GCF_044752445.1 Wolbachia endosymbiont of Drosophila barbarae
CAGTACGATACTTGGTTAAATTATCAGTTTCTAGGTCATTTGTAGTTTGTTCATTCATAGTAATACTCCTCTTTTTATTAATAGATTTTAACTCCGAAGGAATTGTAACTCCATCTGCAAGACCTATTTCTACTGCTTTCTCGCCAAAATATAGCCCTGCCTCTGTTGATCGAATCTTTTCAATTGAAAGACCTCTGTTTCTTGCTATTAGCTGCACAAACATTTCATATAGTCGGTCTACTTCTTTTTGTAAGCTTCCCAGACTTTCAGACGTCACTGGCTCATGCGGGTTTAAATCATTCTTTCGACTACCAGCAAAGATTGTGGTGTACTTAATACCTTGCTTTTCATCAAACCTACTTTGATCTATATGACTTGCTATTACCCCTATACTTCCAACTCCTGAAGTGCGGGTAAGAAAAATCTTTTCAGCACTAGAAGCTATAGCGTACGCTGCAGAATATGCATCATCATTTGCTATCGCTATTATCCTCTTTTTTTCCCTTGCATTGTAAATAAAATCAGCAAGATCAAACACTCCATTGACCTCTCCTCCAGGACTGTCTATATCCAACAGGATTGTTTCTATATCACTATCTTCTATTGCTTGTGTAATTTGTGCTTCTATTTGATTATAGGAAGTCATTCCCAAAATATCATCAAAAGCTTCTGACTTTTTTGTCAAGATCCCATGTATCGGTATTATTCCTCTTTCACTATTTCTTACTGCATGTTTTATATTTTTAAAGATGGGCTGCTTTCCTGTTTGTAGTAACAGTAATTCAAAACTCCTCGGTTCTACCATTACACATCTGTTTAGCCATTGTTGTTTCATATCACCTCTTGATTGGCCGTAACGTCAGAATCAAAACTTAAGCCCAGTTCACTTGCACGTCTTTGATCTTCTG
>NZ_JBIXJM010000050.1:0-570 GCF_044752445.1 Wolbachia endosymbiont of Drosophila barbarae
AGCGGGAAAAACATTCATTTTGATGAAATTGTAGTTTAAAGATGAAGCAGCTAAATATTGTAGAAAAGCTAAGTTATGAAGAAATCTTTTCGAGAATGAAGGAAGAGTTAGTCCGTAGAGATGAAACCTTTTCAGCATTAGTTGAAAGTGATCCAGCGATAAAGATTCTGGAGGTAGCAGCATGGAGAGAACTTTTGCTTAGAGAAAGAATAAATGAAGCAGTAAAGAGTAACTTACTTAAATTTGCAACGGGAGAAGATCTTGATAATTTAGCTGAGTTTTATGGAGTGGAGAGGCAGAAAGAAGAAGATGACGAACGATTTAGAAAAAGAATTAAAGCAAATATAATAGGCTCAAGCACGTGTGGGAGCAAGGAGTATTATAGGTATCACGCACTGTCAGCAGATAGAAGAGTAAAAGATGCATTAGTAGAATCACCTATACCAGGAAAAGTACAAATTTCAATCTTATCAACACAAACTGGCATAGCTTCAGAAGAGCTACTTGAAATTGTAAAAAAGCAGGTTACTAGAGATGATATAAGGGTTTTAACAGATACGATAACAGTAA
>NZ_JBIXJM010000051.1:0-544 GCF_044752445.1 Wolbachia endosymbiont of Drosophila barbarae
CAAATGCCCTTATTCCCTGTACTTCCTCTGGTAACACTACATCATCATGTGGAATATGTGGAATCGTAAATGTTCTTACCTTTCTTTTTCCTCTTTTTCCTACTGTTGCTGGCGCTCCGGGTAACTGAGTTGGTAGTAAACTTAATACTCCATTTTGCTCTTCTATGGTAATATGTCTAAATCTTACTGACCTACTTGGAAACAAATTTAAATTTTCAACTCGTCCATAATTTACCGGCAATATATTTATCGCATTTGTTAGTGCCGTCATGCTAAATGCTGTACTTGTAAATGGATTTTGCATTTTTTATTTCCCCCCTTTTGTGTTTTTAATAGTTTTTTTAAGCTCCCTTGCGGATAATGATTCCTCGTGCTTCAAGTTGCTTTATTGCTGCAGCTTTCTGTTCTTCAGTGATATTTGCTGGCCACACAACCGCATGATCAGCTAGCATTGCAACACGAGTAATAATTACTGCTTTAGTATTTTCTATTGCATTTACATCACTTACTATTACACCTATCGCTGTTTGTGTGCCATCTGTTC
>NZ_JBIXJM010000052.1:0-2450 GCF_044752445.1 Wolbachia endosymbiont of Drosophila barbarae
CAGTGCAGGAATAAAAACAAAGTTGCTTTATATAATAAATAAAATTATAGAAAAAAATGCTTGGACTCAGGCTTTTGCAGCTGAGAAACTTGGTATTGATCAGCCAAAGGTATCGCAAATTAAAAATGGTAAAATAGATGGTTTTTCTTTAGAGCGATTGTTAGGATTTCTAAAAAAACTTGATCATGAGATAACAATCACGATGACAGAAAGCCAAGAAATAAAATCTGAGGCAGAAAAAGTAAAACATGAAGTTGAATCGCAATAGATACAAAGTTGACAACTTGTTTTTTGTGATATAGTATAAAACTTATTAAGGTAGTATCTTATGGCTGAGTCTATTGTAGAAAAGTGTATAGAACGGGTAAGTAACCGTTTCAAATTGGTTCTGTTGGCAAGTCAAAGAACACATGATTTAAATACAGGGGCAAGTAATCCAATTCAAGCAGCTAAGTTTAAAGGTCATAAAAATACCATAGTTTCCTTACATGAAATAGCAGGAAAACAGGTGGATACTCATGAGCTGTTTAGCCTTTTGGTAGGTAGATGCAAGGAATACATGAAAGGAAATATGAATAATGTTTACAGCAGTAATACAAGTAAGCTAGCGAATTTATTAAATTTTTCTGATAACACAGATCTTGATGCAAGTCAAGAAAGCCAAGATTATGAAGTGGATGGTGAAATAGATGATGAAATAAATGATCAAGATGGCGATGAAGAAGTATCCGTTTAGAAATCTACTGAAGTCACATAGTCTTTAAATGATTTGCATTGCTATCTATACACTGTTGTTCTGTATGAGTGTAATGTTGTGTTGCATAGTGTCTAAGTCAAATGATGTGTACAATAAGGTTTTAGCGTTCAATAATTTCTCAACGCAAGTAGTTGTACTTATAACAGCAATATCAATCATTCTGAATAATTTTTTTTTAATTGATATAGCATTGTTGTATGCTAGCGTTAGCTTTATATCAACTATAGCACTAATGAGATTAATGTTGTTTTGATAATTTATGATAGGATCCATTTTCATATTTTTAGGTATTTGTTTGATAATTATTTCAAATATAGGGGTGATCAGATTTCCTGATTTCTATACTAGGTTAAATGCAGCAGGTATTACAGATTCTAGCGGTGCAACGTTATTGTTAATTGGTTTTGCTTTGCAGAATGGATTTTCAATCAATACTGTTAAAATAGTATTATTAATTTTTATAATATGGGTAGCTAACTCAACTAATAGCTATATTTTAGCGCGCACTCATTATAAAGTTAAGAAAAAAACTGTTAAAGAAGGCTAAGGTGTTAGAAATATTAAATGTAGTGTTACTTTTGTTGTTACTAACAGTTACGGTTTTTATAGTTTTCTCGCGACATTTAGTCGTAAGTGCTGTTCTAATGTGTGTATTTAGTTCACTGATTGCGCTTATATACTTAATTATGAATGCACCTGATGTTGCAATTACTGAAGCTTCTGTTAGTGCGGGGCTCAGTACAGTTTTTACGTTTGCAGCACTCTCCTTGATAAAGAATCATAAAGTAAATCTATCTCATAACCCTATAACGCTTTTTTTTATGTTATTTCTGGCTGTATGTTTGTCATATTTTATGATTCAATTGCCAGATTTTGGCAGCCACAATGCTCCGATCCACTTGCATGTTGCTCCTTATTATGTGGAAAATACCGAAAAAGCTACCGATATTCCTAATATAGTGACAGCTATTTTGGCAAGCTTTCGTGGTTATGACACGTTTGGAGAAACTATAGTAGTTTTTACTGCTGCGCTTTGTATAACGTTGATATTAAAAGAAGAAAAAGAAAATGATTAAAGATCCGATATTAAATGCAGTAACATTTTTGATGATACCTTTTATCATTTTATTTGGTTTATACATACAATTTCACGGTGATTACACTCCGGGTGGAGGTTTTCAAGCAGGAATAATTATTGCCTCCGGGATAATATTATATTCAATGCTATTTGGTGTATCTACAACTCTAAAAGCAATACCTTATTCTGTGATTAGATTGACTAACGTGTTAGGTATTTTAATTTATGGAGGAACGGGCGTTGCAACAACTTTACTTGGCCAAAATTTTTTATCTTATGATATCTTGTTAACCAATAATAGAACCGGTCAAAAATTAGGTATTTTTTTGGTGGAATTAGGTGTAGCATTTACTGTCTGCTCCTCTATGTTAATTACATATATAAATTTTGCTCGTAGGAAAAAACAATGACTTTATATAATTATACGATTATTATTGTATTAATGGTGCTAGGTTTATATATTATTATAAACGATAAAAATTTAATCAAGAAAATGATAGGGGTAAGCGTCTTCCAAGCATCTGTTTTGTTATTTTACATATCTCTAGGATATATAAAAAGTTCCTTGCCTCCTATATTGGTTTCAAATTTTTATTCATATAGCAATCCTATACC
>NZ_JBIXJM010000053.1:0-648 GCF_044752445.1 Wolbachia endosymbiont of Drosophila barbarae
ATCCTTTCGTCGTGCTGTTGATTCTGCCTTCCTATGACCTGTTCGGACTATTATGAGAAATGCTATAAGTTTTTGTTACTATCAAAAAAAGAAATATCAGAATTACCAATCCTAAAATCCTTTATAGATTGCCCGCAAGTGCCATCATTTGCACAATCATGATTATCTTTCTTATTAAACCATGCGTTGGTGTATTTTTCCATTTTGATACCTCACTACCAAACCTTACTATATTATTATCTTGGTAAAAATCATAATAATTCGTTAACTTGTATTTTAAATCTGTATCAAATGTGCTTTTCTCGTAAGGTATCAATTGTGAAGTAATTAACTTTATTTGTTTAAAATTTTGCTAAAATAGCTCTTTTTATACTATGTTTTATATAGCTAAACTGACTTAGATTTACTGACAATTTGAAAAACAAAAATTCGTCATTCCGCTACTATAGTATTTTCTAAAACGAATGATAAACGTCTAAAATGGTATTACCAACTAAAAGGTGTAAGTTTGTACATTGATGCATTAGAGGTCTGAGGCGACTTTTGATGGTGTGCCAACAATGCTCTATCGGATTTAGATCTTACTATTACCCACAAATATAAATGTTTGTTGCATAGCTCTTAATGGCATAACTTTTGCTTGAAATA
>NZ_JBIXJM010000054.1:0-1080 GCF_044752445.1 Wolbachia endosymbiont of Drosophila barbarae
ATCCTTTCGTCGTGCTGTTGATTCTGCCTTCCTATGACCTGTTCGGACTATTATGAGAAATGCTATAAGTCAGAAGATAAGTACTATGCAGGTTTAAACTTTGGTGCTGGTTGGGGTGGTGGCTTTAAAATGAAACCTGGTGTTGTTCTTGGTTACCATTATGACCAAAACTCTAAATTTGAACTTGAGGTTCTCAGTAATATTAAGTCATTAAAGAGCATAGGAGCTAGCTTATTGGCAAACTACCGCTTCTATCCTGACCTTGATATTGATCCCGTTAAACTATATGTCAGCCGAGGTTTAGGAGGATATCTCCAAATAACACCTTTTGGCTTTGGTGTTAGTGATACAGTTGATGGTGATGGCGATAGTTCACAAGAAGAAAAAGAAAAGGAAGAAGAAACACAAGGTGCTCCAGAATCAGGTGGTGAAGCTGCTGGTTCATCTGTAGTAGATAAAATACTGAGTTCTATTTCCTATAAACTAAAGTTAGGTGTTGATTATGAAATTACTCCGCAGATAATTGGTGCAGTTGGTATGACCATGGGTGGGCAACTAAGTGGTATAAAAGCAAAACAAATACCAGATGCAACTCTAGAGATAGGGGTACGTTATAATTTTTAATGCTGCTACTTAGTTCATAAAGGTAGAGACGATGTTGAGGATGAAATAAACAGCATTAAAAAAAATCCGAAAACGTATTTTCGAATATGGTTTTGAACGCTAGCTATAGATTAGAAAAATAACAAGAAAAAGGGTAAACATACTGTAATTGCTGTTGAATGATGGAGTCCATTATTTTAGCACGAAGTAACGAATTCAGTAGAATAAGTTCTTCAAAAATAATTTAAACTTTTATTAGTAGGAGCAGTCTCATGGAATATTATAGCGATCTCACTAAAAGAAACTTTTATAAGTATCGTTGATAAGAAAGGAAAAATTGTTAAGGAAGAAGTTGTTGCAAGAGAAAGTAAGGCAATAGCTGAATTTTTTCTTGGTCAAGGCAAAAATGACCTTACCCAGAAAAAGTGGAGAGAAAGTGTGGAATGTTTTTTACAAAAAGAATGATGCATCAAATTG
>NZ_JBIXJM010000055.1:0-4487 GCF_044752445.1 Wolbachia endosymbiont of Drosophila barbarae
ATCAGATATAGCATGTCTAGAATCATAATTGGATTTACTACTATTGGCATTGTTATGCAGCTCCTGTAACAATTTACTATTGTACTGGTAGTTTAACGACTGTATCTTTCTGCCATAGTTTTCACTCAATAACTGTGTCTCTCTGTTATAGTTTTCATCCAATAGCTGCATTTTGTGGTGAATAGATTCACTAGATTCATTAATTTCGCTTAACCTTCTTGAATTATATTCTTGTAATTCATTTGCTATTCTTGTAGTTGTGTTATTGCTGTATATACTTGGATTTTCCTCTATCCCCTGCAATATTATTTCAAATTCATTCTTCATAAAGTCTATCATACCTATACCTCAAAATTAAAAACACATGCCTAAATTGTACACGTATTTAATAAAAAAGCAAGTTTTTGCTTGTCAGTTCTAATTTCTTATATTCTTTTCTTCTGTCTTTTTCTTAATTATATGTATGTCTTTATGTAGATATTAAAACAATATTTCTACTATTCCACAAACCAATAAATGCAACAGAGAAGAAGTTGCTTTGGAATCGGAAGGTCCGCTGCGGAGGCTTAAGACCTGCTGCAAAAGGAAAGCCCAGTTTTTGTGGTAATTATGATCTTTAAAAAAACCACGTTTAAAAATACTTCATACAAGCGAGGAACACCTCTTCTTGTTTTCGCAGCAGGTCTCCATGTATCCTTCTTTAATTAAGAGACTGACTAGCTCCTTGAGTTTGTTCAGTGCTTGGGCACTCAAGGTTACTATTTATATCTTTATTTTTAACCATCTCTGCAAATGTCTTGACTTTCAGTGTAGGAACATGTCTTGTTGTAACATCTTCGAAGTCTACAAAGTAAATTAGTGTATTATTTCGTACTCCTGTTCTTTATACCAGTAAATGTCATTGCTTGAAAATTACTTCCATAATGCGTCGATAAAGCATCAATCAATGGTTTATGATTATGTAGAAATATTCTTTTTTCTATTTCTGGCATTATCTGAGCTTTAAGTTGTATATTCTCTGGACTGACATATAAGCCAGTAGCTTCCAGTTTTGCTATGTGATTTACTATTAACTCAGCATTGTCTATTTTATTCGAGATAATAACGCAATTTAAAGGAGTATTGCCATCACCATCTATCACATCAATATTCGCTCCTTTTTCAAGTAAAGACTCTATCACACCTTTTTGGCTATGTTCAGCAGCCCAACTTAAAGGAGTATTGCCATTATCATCTATCGCATCAATATGCGCCCCCTCTCCGATTAAAAGCTCTACCACTTCTCTTTTGCCACTTAAAGTAGCAGCATGTAAAGGAGTATTTTTACTCTCATTCACCGCATTAATATTCGCCCCTTTTTCGATTAAGAACTCTACTACTTCTCTTTTGCCACTTAAAGCAGCAGCATGTAAAGGAGTATTTTTAACCTTATTCACCGCATCAACATTCGCCCTTTTTTCGATTAAAAGCTCTACCATCTCTCTTTTGCCACTTAAAGCAGCAGAAAATAAAGGAGTATTGCCATTATCATCCACCGCATCAACATTCGCCCCTTCTTTGATTAAAAGCTCTACCACCTCTCTTTTGTCACTGAAAGCAGCAGCATAATGTAAAAGAGTAGGTCCATCTTCACTTACCATATTAATATTTGCCCCTTTTTCGATTAAAAGCTCTACCATCTCTCTGCCACTTAAAACAGCATAATGTAAAGGAGTGAGTCTAAGTTGCTGAATATTCGCTGCCTCTACTACCCCTCTTTCCCTTGTATTACTTAAAGCAGAAAGACGTGAAAAAGCTTTTTCACCCTCATCTACCGCATTAACCTCTGCTCCAGCTACTATTAACTCCTCAATTTGCCCTATATTACCCTGTACAACAGCATTAAAAAGTTGTTCATTTAACTCTCTTTGTTGTATTTCGTTCATAAATTACCTCTAATTTGTTAGTATGCTAGATGATAATGCAGTATAAATATTTGATATTTATTAATATTACTACACTTACATTATATATAAAATTTTTAATTCAATTCATCATCACCTGCAACATCAGCAAGCCAAACGCCTCCCTTTTTTCGTTGAGCGTCATAAAGCTTTTTCTATATACTTCCACAATCTTTGCCTCTTTTCCATGAGAGTTTCTATTGCATCTTTGTCATAAGATGAGCACAAACCTTTTTTGCTATAAATTTACCTTAGTTTTCCTTTTTATCCTCAAATGAATTGGTATTAATTTAGTAAAATATATTACTAATAACCTAACCGATACAACCACTTTCAGCAACTTAAAATAACAAGCGTGAGAACAAGTTTTTTTGGGATCAGTTGGTCTACCACACGATACATACGAACTTTTTTATATTACAATCCTACTATACGCTAAAACCAGCTATATTGGCTTACTTTTGCTAAACTTACATATGAACCAATTTGACTAACTTTGTTGCAATAATTTAAATCTTCTATTTTTATAACCTTATTTTTACGCGTCTTGTTCTCACAAATATACGACCTTTTTTGCAATCTTAGGAAGAGTCAATAATTCAATTCTTTAGCTAGCATGGTATCTTCACTAAAATATTTTTTAAAAAGTTAGTTGACTTATAAATAATTCTCTACTAATACTGGCATGTGTTTGTTTATTCTGCTGAAGTGGCTCCGCAGGTTACTGTATAAGCTTCAGCAGTTTTTGCACTCCTTTAAAGCATCATATTCCTATATATTAAATATCGCTAGTGCTTCTCAAATTTGTTGATCTATAGTAAAACTGGCTAAAACTTGGAGTCATAAGCAACTTTTAACCTCTCTATATACTCCATTATTACTCACCATAAAAACTTAACAAAAGCTTAACGACGTGAGTAGTAAAAAGATTATAGTTATTGACTTAACGTTACATATCGCATACAATATATCATATATCTTAGCTTAAAGGGTAAGTATGGGTGAGTCTACTGGGATGGTAAAATCTATCATCAATCTACTAAAACCAAAATCCAAACCAGAACTATATGATGTTGAATATGAATCCATTATAGAACATCTATCATCTAAAGAACATTTATTAAATGAGCTGATGAATGATATGTGGTACTCAGGAGATTTACCATCAGTTAGAAATCATAATGAACTACCTTCTTTAGTTGATAGCAAACTTGGACTAAGCGAGCAAATTTGTGTTTGGTTTGCTCTAGATCACGATCTTACGCCAAGTCAAAAAAATTTAAACAAAAAGTTACTTAGTGCTCTAAAATGTTTAGCTTCTAACTGTGGTTCATTTGATAATACTGAGCCCCTTGAAGAATTTTTACATGATAATAAAAACAATAAAGATTTAAAAGTAATTCTTAATCTCAGAAGAGGAGAATCTCAATCAACAGTATTGCATGCAATTGCAGGAGCAAATATTGGTGGATTTCGTCGTACAGGAAATCAGGCTATAGATTTACTTTTAGGTGCAGGTGCAGATCCTAATATACAAGATAACAAAGGAAAAACACCATTATACATTGCTGCTGCCATAGGTCATTACGATAATGCAAACTCTCTTCTCTTAAAAGGAGCTAACCCTAATATAACAAGTAGAAAGGGCAAAACTCCACAACAAATAGCAACTAATAAACTCTGCTATAATATAGAAGAATTATTCTTAACTGATAAACAGAAAAAGATGAATAAGGAATTGTATGACTTACTTGTGTGTGATTCAGACTGCACTAAAAATTTAAAGGAGTTTTTAAGTAAGCATAAAAGAGACTCAGACCTAAAAGTGGTGCTAAATATTCGGCAAGGAATGGGTGAATCAAAAGTGTTTTCGTATGTTGATCGTTTTGCTTGGGATAATGAAGATCTTGCTCAAGAGTTAAGAAAAATATTTCTAAAAGCAGGAGCATTAGATTATGATAAAAATATTATTTATCGTCAGCAAAAGAAAGGACAGGTCAGTAAATTACTCCTTAATTTAACCTCAAATCAAAAGGAAAAGTTAAATGAGTTTTCTGATAAGGTGTTTCAGGCTCAAAACATGGCTGAACTTGAAGAGATTGTAAACGATGCTATAAAGTCTGGTGTACGATTAAACTATTCTCTTTCACAAGATTTCTTTTCAGGTAATGAGTACACTTTTACCGATTATGTGATGAAAAAAATCAGTGAGTTGGAAAAAAATCCTAAAGTTGCTAGTAATATAATATGTCAATTAGTATCAAAAGGGGCAGTGTTTGGTAATACAGTTGATGCTAACACACTGACATCAGAATTTAAAGAGCATAAAACTAACCTAAAAAAAGCTTATAGAGATTATATTAGCAATTCTCATAAGTTTATTGAAATCGCAAAAAGTGCAACCAATAGCGAGCTAAAAGATGCAAGAGTAGACAACTCCGTTTTTTACTTAGAATATTCTAAAGATAGTAAAATAGACATTATAAAGATAACAGATGGGGCAAGGGATTTAGGTCTAACAGATGGGGATGTAAAGTGTGGAAG
>NZ_JBIXJM010000056.1:0-4262 GCF_044752445.1 Wolbachia endosymbiont of Drosophila barbarae
ACTATAGAATTTCAAAATGCAATATTTGCAAATGCACTAAATCATAATACAGAATTTTGCCTTATTTTACATAAAGATGAGGGTGTTATTTATGCTGATGCAAGGTTCTACGAAAGGTTTAAAGATCATATAATAGATAATGACATTACGTTAGGCAAGATTCTTGAAATAGGAGATGTTTCAGAAGCAGACAAAAAAGTACTCTATCATGCACTAAAAAATAACTCTTCTGTACAGGTATGCATTTCCTTAAACAAGAAGAATAGAGTATCTAACTTTCTTTTGCTCTTTGAGCCGATACCAGATAATCCCCAAATTGCTATAAATAGTAATAAGATTTTAAATTTATCATTAGTGCCAATAGCAAGGCCAGATGGGTATTTTGTATTAAAAGCAACACAGATAAACAAGGAGCAGATATATGAAGAGTTAATAGAAAAACACAGCATAGGAACTTACATTGCAAATGCCAAAGGGGTGATTTTATCTGTAAATAAAAGATTTTTAGACATATTTGAACTAAAAAAACTGGAAAAAGGTAGCTCAATCAGTGATTTTATATCTCAATCTAAATATAACAATACAACAACCGATAATGAAATTTTGTTTTTTACTATAAGTGGTATTCCATTCAAGGCTTATATGAGCACTGCTATATTTTGTGATAAATACAACCATAGCTATATATATGGCTTTATAACACCAACCGAATCAAATATTGTTGATTATCAATTACACCCTTGTTTTGCAAATTCATCAATTGCTATTGCACAATGTGACATAAACGGCAACTTTGTAAAGAAAAATACGGCACTAATAAAGCTTGCAGGGTCAGATAATAATTCAATCTTTACGTTGATATTGGATAGTTATCATGTGAAAATACGTGAATATTTTTCGAGTAATAGAATAAATAATGCGTCTTTTGATGTACAGCTCAACGGCGGTAATAACATAAAAATATATTTCAATAAGTTTCTTCATAATAAAATGATCTTCATACTTTGTTATTTTATTGACAATACTGAACACAAAAACCTAGAGATAAAGCTTGAGCATTATCAAAAGATGCAAGCTATAGGGCAGTTAGCAGGTGGTATTGCGCATGATTTCAACAATATATTGACTGGGATAATAGGATTTTGCGATTTGCTTTTACTCCAGCATTCAGCTGGTGATCCATCTTTTGGAGATATAATACAGATACAGCAAAATGCAAAGCGTGGATCAAATTTAGTAAGACAATTGCTTGCTTTTTCAAGAAGACAGACCTTGCAGCCAAAAATTATTGATGTAAATAGAACTATAGCTAATCTTTATGAAATGATAAAAAGATTAATAGGTGAAAATATAAAATTTAACATTTATTATGGTAGAGACTTGGGTGCTGTTAGGGCTGATCAAGGGCAATTAGAGCAAGTTATACTTAACTTAGCAGTCAATGCTAGTGCTGCTATGGAAAAGGGCGGGGAATTAACTATACGAACCTTTAATCAAAAGATTGACTCATTAAATTCTACATCTCAGGATATGTTTTCTCCAGACAAGGAAACGATCGAACATGGAAATTATGTTGTGATTGAAGTAATTGATACTGGATGTGGAATGACAAGTGATACAATTGGAAAGGTATTTGACCCATTTTTTTCTACCAAAGATATTACCTCTGGTACAGGTCTTGGCCTTTCTACTGTATATGGCATTATTAAACAAACTGAAGGATACATCTATGTTGCTAGCAAAGTAAATCATGGAACTAAATTTAGCATATTTTTGCCCATGGTTTACATATCAGATGAAAATCTGAGAGAGGAAGATAGTGAAGAAATAGAAAGACCGGTAGTAAGTGAAATTAAAGGTAATGGTATAATTTTATTGATTGAAGATGAAGATTCAGTAAGGGAATTCATTGCTAAAGCACTAAAAAGGAAAGGATTTGATGTAATAGAAGCAAGCATAGGCAGCGAGGCGCTAGAAATAATCAGTAAAAAAAGTCAACACATAGATCTTATAATCACTGATGTAATCATGCCAGAGGTGAGCGGCCCAGAAATAGTTAAAGAAGCATTGATCCATAGGCTAAATATCAACGTTATTTTTATTTCTGGGTATGCAGAAGATGCTTTTTTAAAGAGTGATGACATCAATATAGAAGATTTTCACTTTTTGCCAAAGCCATTCACTCTGAATGAATTAGGAAACAAGGTTCAAAGTGTGTTACACAAAGCAAAAAAGACAGTCTAATTTTAGTGTGGTTAACAACAAAAAAATTTTCTAATGCAAAAGTTTCTTGCATATATACAATAGAATTATTTTATACATAAGATAAAAGGCGTGAGCAAGATTATTGCAATAGTAAATCAAAAGGGTGGAGTTGGCAAAACCACAACTAGTATAAATTTATCGACAGCCTTTGCTGCTGTGGGAAAAAGCACTTTATTGGTAGATCTTGATCCTCAAGGAAATGCTAGCACCGGGCTCGGGATTTCTTATCGTAGTAGGGAAGAAAAAAATATATACAAAATACTACTAAGCAGCGAAAATAAATTGATAGAATCGGCAATTTTCAATATAAAGGAAATTCCAAATTTATCACTAATTTCGTCAGTAGTTGATTTATCAGCTGCAGAAATTGAATTATCGCAACTTGAGCGAGGAAAATTTGTGCTAAAAAGCGCATTAGAGAAGATACGCGATAATTATGAGTATATAATCATCGATTGCCCTCCATCACTTGGGCTTCTAACCATAAATGCTTTGACTGCTGCTAATTCTATTATTGTCCCTCTTCAGTGTGAATTTTTTGCTCTGGAAGGATTAAGCCATTTAGTTAAAACTGTAGAGCTGATAAAAAGGAATAACCTAAACCCTTTTTTGGCAATAGAAGGGATAGTGTTAACAATGTATGACAGGCGTAACAAACTCAGTGAACAGATTAAAAACGATATTTGCCAGTATTTAAATGATAAAGTATACAAAACTATCATCCCATTGTATGAGACTGTTATTCCACGTAACGTACGGTTATCAGAAGCGCCTTCTCATGGAAAACCTGCTATTGTGTATGATCTTAAGTGTCCTGGTGCACAAGCATATATAAGTTTGGCAAGGGAAATTTTAAAAAAGCACGCGAGCAGTTGTAAGGAGAAGAAACTAGTAAGCGAGGGCGTAGTATGAAGGATGATAGACGCCTCGGCAGAGGTCTTGCCGGCCTCATAGGCGATAATTATGATAATAAAGAAGATCGACAAGAGCATTTGCCTATTTCATTACTGCACCCAAGCAAATTTCAACCGAGGAAACATTTTGACGAGGAGTCATTAAGAGAACTTGCAAATTCGATAAAGAAAAGTGGCATTATACAGCCTATCGTGGTACGCAAAGATTCAAATGATGACGGTTATGAAATAATAGCCGGGGAACGTCGTTGGCGAGCAAGCAAGATTGCAAATCTTAATAGTGCACCGGTTATCATAAAAGATCTGAGCGACAAGGAATGCTTGGAAGTATCCATAATTGAAAACATACAAAGACAAGATATTAATCCAATAGAAGAAGGTGAAGCGTATAAGAAACTGATAGATGAGTTTTTCTATACACATGAGGAATTAGCTTCAGCTATAGGCAAAAGCCGCAGCCACATAACCAATATGATTCGGATGTTGTCACTTCCCTGTAGGGTGAAAACAATGATCAACGAAAAAAAACTATCTATGGGTCATGCAAGAGCGTTGATTAATGTTGAAAATGCTGAAGGTATTGCAGAAAGAATAGTTTCTCAAGGCTTAAGCGTTAGACAAACTGAAAAATTGATAAAAGATTTGCATCAAGGCAACAACCAAAAAGAGCAGAAATATACTAGAAATCAAGATATGACGGTAATAGAAGGCGCTATATCTTCTCAACTTGGTTTAAAGATCAAAATTAATGACAACAATTCTAAGGGTAAAGTTATGATACGGTATAATAATTCAAATGAATTGGATCTAATATTGAAAGTTTTGAATAGGAAACTTGAGGCATAGCTAGTAGCTGCCAGTAAAGCAACAAACCAATATCAACTGTTGGTGTCATGAAAGTAGCTGACACTGGTTTTCATCCAAGAGGGCAGTAGCCCCTTCGGTGTCATGCAAGTAGCCTCCCTCCCCTGTCATCCCAGTGCCTTCTCCTGTCATCCCAGTGCTTGACACTGGGATCTAGCAAGCTTTGCTTGCAAATAAGTCTAATACGCGTCGCGTTTTATGCCAAAACACAATTGGAGT
>NZ_JBIXJM010000057.1:0-1037 GCF_044752445.1 Wolbachia endosymbiont of Drosophila barbarae
CTCAACCTCCTTATCATCTTCTATCCTTATCTTATCACATCCGGACTTCTATGAAAAGAGCTATAACTGCACTATTTGCCGTAATAGAGCTATTTTCCGTACGTTTTATTACACCAGTACTGCTATCAACTGTATAGTCAACACTTGAATGATACACTGTTTGTTCTGTAAAAACCCTTACATCTTTAATAGTGTGGTGATCTAGAGCTATTTCGCCCTCAACAAAAACTTTTTCGACCTGATGGCTACTTCCAGAGCTTGAATCACCACTTCCCCAAGCAAGATGTAGAGATTGCTCTTTTATGCTGGCTGCTATTGCTGCTCTACCTGATTGTGTAAGAATTGACATTTGAAAATTTGACTCCTGTATATATATTCACCAAAATTACAAAAACTGTTCAGTTTTTTTAGGAAAATTCTTCTTTAGGAAAATTCTTCTTTTTTTCATAATAAATTTTTGTTGACTAATCTTTAATCTATTTTAGACATAATATATTTACTTTTAGATATATGATAGCTAGTGAGGAGTTTTGGGAAAGCAGTTTAGAAATGCCAGTATCCTTTTTGCTTAAGGACTTTCAAAATCCAAGTTTACGTGAAAGTTGGCTTGATTCTCTTTCTGGTAGACAATTAAGTGTGATCTTTAACCATTACTTTCAGAATAAACAAAACAGGCAATTATTTAAAGACTACGAAAAATGCGATGATATTTCAACTCGACAAAAACGCAAGATGCTTATTAAAATTTCTGAATCTCTGTTTGATTATTATTTAGTCAATCGTTTTAGTCGTACAAAATCAGAAACAACTATAGCTGAAGTAGCACAGTCTGTATTAGGCCAAGATCTTCTGAAGTCATTTCTGCTACAAAATAACAAATATGACAAAAAGTCCTTGTTGTTCACTCTCTTTATAACTAATCGTAACTTACTAAAACAAATTTTCTGCTTTAATCAAGTACAGAAAAAAGGGTTTTTACCTTTCATATTAAAAAATCCTCCAAGACAAAAGGCCACTTCATTTAAGGATTTTTTATC
>NZ_JBIXJM010000058.1:0-2381 GCF_044752445.1 Wolbachia endosymbiont of Drosophila barbarae
GTCATCCCGCTACGTGTTAGCGGGATCTAGAGATACCGCGAATGAATCGCGGTATGACGGTTCGTGGTGGTATGACGGTTCGCGGTGGCATGACGATAACTTCGTCATTCCGCTATGTGTTAGCGGCTAAGAGATACCGCGGCGGTATGACGGTTAAGCAATTCGTCATCCCGCTACATGTTAGCGGGATCTCTTGTTAGCGGATGAGATACCGCGAATGAATCGCGGTATGACGGTTAAGTACGTGTTAGCGGCTAAGAGATACTGCGGCGGTATGACGTAGAGCTCGCGTTAGCTATAAGATTAGCTAAATTCTGCACGTCCATAAAAAACAAACCTTCTTTTTCGTCTTGAACGCTAATAATAGCGTGAGTGTTAAAAGGTAAAGGATCATTTGTATGTCCATGGCCTACCCCTTTCATTGTAAATACAGGAAAGTTAACACTTTTTGCAAACCTTTCTTTTACAACTTCAACAAGGTTATCGTTATAGCAGTTAACGAAATCCCCAAAGATTACTGCATGTACTCCATCAAAGATGTGAGCTTGTTTTAGGTGATCTAAACTGCGCTCTATTGCGTATGGGTAGACTCTTATGTCCTCTAAAAATAGAATTTTACCTTTCGCATTTATTTGCCAAACAGTTCCTATACTGTTTTCAACTAAAGTCATATTACCACCGATGATTTTAGACTTTAATCTGCCATCTTTTAGTCTAATGCCATTATTTATCGTCTTTAGGTTATCAAATCTGATAGAATCCCGCTTGTTAAGAATTAACTCTTTCAATTTTTCAACAGAGCTTTCAGAAACGGAGTTATTTACTATCATTTCCAACATGGTGCCGTGAAGAGTTTGCCAATCATATTTAGCTTGTAGATAGGTGTGCAAGGCAGTTATATCGCTATAGCCTATGAGGATTTTTTTGTTTTGAGCAATCCTTTCTTTTTTATCATTGGGTAACTTTTCTAGATAGGGAATTAACCGAGAAGCCCCTTCTCCTCCTCTGATACACCAAATTATTTTACTATCACCGGTTAGTGCACTAACCAAATCATTTGCTCTGAATTCATCAGAGTTGGAATAAAATGGATTATCATTACTATATATTTTCTCCGAAATATGAGGATTAAAATCCAAAGCTTCTACATATTCTTTTATAGTAGTCAGATCTGATTCTTTTCCCTTCGAAGAAGGAGCAATAATATCAACTTGGTCGATTGCATGAATACTTGTGTTAGCACATAAAGTGAGAATGAAATATAAAAGATAAACAATCATTAAAATATCTTATAAAACTCTTTTTTTAGTATATCATCCAATTCAGAGAGTGGAACTTTCACTCCTAGTTCTTCCATTGACGTGACGCCATAATCTTGCAGTCCACAAGGAATAATACCCTTATAGTGAGAGAGGTCTGGAAAGACGTTAAGCGCTATGCCATGATAAGTTACCCATTTTCTTAAACGGATACCAAAAGCTGCAATTTTTTTTTCTACTCCGTTATGGTTTACCCAAACACCTATTCTATCCTCTTTAAATTCTCCAAGTATATTAAATTGCTTTAAAACATTTATGATCCACTTACTTAGATCTCTAATATATAGCTTTATATCGCATTTGTTTCTTTTTTTAAGGTTTAACATTAAATATATAATGCGCTGTCCTGGACCATGATATGTGTGTTTGCCACCCCTGCCTGTTTTATATATAGGAAATAATTTTTCAACAACGTCGTCATCTGTTGCACTGATTCCTGCAGTATAAAGTGGAGGGTGCTGGAGTAGCCATACTAATTCGTCTGCTGAATTATTGTGAATTTGTTGAATTTTTTCTTCCATAGATTTTACGGCACAGTTATAATCAATAAGCTGATTAGATATTAGCCATTCTGTCATGTTCAATTTCTTTTTTTTTAGTATAGCAGTTCGTTCTTTTCCTGTCACCCAAGTGCTTTCCTTCCGTCATCCCAGTGCGTGACACTGGGATCTATGTCTTAGTTTAACTACAGAATCTAAAACACTTTTAACTTTTAAACATCTTTCATGAGGCACATATGAATTTCAACATCTTTCAAAGAAAAAAAAGCGCAGTATTTACTAAATATTCTGCTTTGCAGCTAATGATGGAGCCAAGTTGGAGTAAGCGTGATTATGTAAGTTTTGCTGAGGAAGGTTACATAAAAAATGTTATTGCCTTTCGAGCAATCAATATGATTGCAAGTGCTGCATCTTCGGTACCTCTTACTCTCTGCCAGCTTACTGACCAGGGAAAATCGCAACTAAAAGCCCATCCATTACTGAAATTACTTTATTCTTCTAAGAAACTCTTTCTGCTAGTAGCTCTTTTTTAATCAAGACATAACCAAATTCACTAGCTTTC
>NZ_JBIXJM010000059.1:0-634 GCF_044752445.1 Wolbachia endosymbiont of Drosophila barbarae
AGGTAATTTACTAATCTTTTTATTTGCTGTTGGAGCAGCTTTTATAAAATTAGGTAATAACCCTTCTTTTGCTATTCGCTCTACCGCTTTTAACATTTTACTAGACAATTTTTTACCATTTATTTTTTTCATTGTAACCCTCACTTAATTTCATTACTATTCGATCATATCGTGATAAATATTATTTAATTGTTAATATTATACGACTTATTGATTTACTGTATATTATAATAACAAGTTTTGCGGGCATCTACACTAGAAAAACACATCCTATAAAAATTATTTCAGTTTCAACAAAAATGGGGTATCGTAATCGTAAAATTGAAAAAAATGGATATCCTATCTTACTCTACTGAAAAGCTGAAAAAGCATTGTCAGCTACTTGATGATGAAGAAAAAATAGTTCTATATGAGCAGCTGCTAGACAAGGCTAAAGATATACTTGAAAACTCAAGAGATGATATTGCAAAGTTGAAAGAGGTAAGCAAAGCAGTTGTAGCAATAGAGGAAACTACCGATAAGCAGTTACTAGAAAAGTTTAATGATGATCACCCGCTAAGAGAAGTGGACATTTTAATCTACTCTCCTCAAGGAAACACTGAAGTGGCAAATTACCTGTTCAGCATAGATAACT
>NZ_JBIXJM010000060.1:0-605 GCF_044752445.1 Wolbachia endosymbiont of Drosophila barbarae
TTACTGTTATCGTATCTGTTAAAACCCTTATATCATCTCTAGTAACCTGCTTTTTTACAATTTCAAGTAGTTCTTCTGACACTATGCCAGTTGTGGATAATTGTGTTGATAAAATTGAAATTTGTACTTTTCCTGGTATAGGTGATTCTACTAATGCATCTTTTACTCTACTATCTGCTGACAGTGCATGATAACGATAATACTCTTTACTTCCTCCTGTACTCCAGCCTTTTATTTTTGCTTTTATTCTTTCTCTAAATCGTTCGTCCTCTTCTTCTTTTTCTCTCTCTACTCCATAAAATTCAGCTAAGTTATCAAGATCTTCTCCCGTTGCAAATTTAAGTAAATTACCCTTTACAGCTTCGTTTATCCTTTGTCTGAGTAAAAGTTCTCTCCACGCTGCTACTTCCAGAACCTTCATTGCTGGATCGGATTCTACTAATGCTGAAAAGGTTTCATCTCTACAGACTAACTCTTCCTTCATTCTTAAAAATATTTCCTCGAAATTTGGCTTTTCTACAATATTTAGCTGCTGCATCTTTAAACTACAATTTCATCAAAATGAATGTTTTTCCCGCTTGGTAAGTATAATCCTTCTAGGTCAA
>NZ_JBIXJM010000061.1:0-865 GCF_044752445.1 Wolbachia endosymbiont of Drosophila barbarae
GAGCGCTGAAAGGAATAATTTTAGATGCTGATGGGTCAGAATTATTAAATCTGTACAACGAATTTGAAATCACACCAAAAGTAGTAAATTTTGCACTAGGAACAGCAACAACAGATGTAAAGCGTAAGTGTATGGAAGTACTCCGGCATATAGAAGATAATCTAAGTGGTGAATATATGACAGGAGTTCATGCCTTGGTAAGCCCTGAGTTTTTTGATACACTAACTTCTCATGCTAAAGTAAAAGAAGCATATGAGAGATGGCAAGAAGGAGCAGCACTTCGAAATGATATGAGATCAGGATTTACGTTCTGTGGCATAACGTTTGAGGAATATAGAGGACAAGCAACTGACCCTGAAGGGACGGTAAGAAGATTTATTGAGAAAGATACAGGGCACTGTTTTCCACTAGGAACAGCAAGCACATTTACAACATATTTTGCACCAGCAGATTTTAATGAAACAGTAAATACTCTTGGACAGCCACTATATGCAAAACAAGAGCCAAGGAGGTTTGATAGAGGGACCGATTTACATACACAGTCAAATCCTTTGCCAATGTGCCATAGACCTGGAGTGTTAGTCAAAGTTGCTGCAACATAACAATACCGGTAGAATGAATGTAGTGAGGTATTCTACCAGTATGTTCCTTCTTAGCATACTTATAAACCTTAATACATAAAATGGAGAAATGCAAAAAAATATTAAGAGACTACTAAAAGATTGTTTTGCCCATTTAGGAAAAGTGGCTTTGTATGAATCAAATGATAAGTCATATGTGGTACAAGTACTAAAACAACAGCCAGATAAATTATACGAGATTGGTGAAGGACAATTTGTGGGAGAGATGCTTTTTCTTGAGGTAA
>NZ_JBIXJM010000062.1:0-2946 GCF_044752445.1 Wolbachia endosymbiont of Drosophila barbarae
CTCGCAAGTACATAAACATAATAATTTTACATATTATAAAAATAAGTCCTATGGATCCTAGTGTCAAGTCATTTGTATGAAAGGTGGTAAAACAGAAATCTAGACTGTAACTTTTGATTTAACCCAATTATACAATTTACTCATTTTACCATCCTGACCTAAAATACCAGAATTATTTTTATAAAAAGTGTCAACTATTAGCTTTATAGAGCCTATAGCAGCAGAAAATACAGGATTTTTATCATATTCGCCATCAAGACCGCTACAAGACTCAGGGCACCCAATTCGAACTTGCTTATTGAATATATAGCCTGCAATTTCCTTCATGCTTGTGAGTTGACTAGTTCCACCTGTGATCACTACTTTATTAATTGGATCTTTCTGCTCTTGAAATTGCTCTCTTACCATTTCAAGTATTTCTTCAACTCTTGGTCTTATGATGTTAATAAGCTCAGATTTGAATACTTGAGTAGGTTCATCATTTTCGTTGTTTTGCATTGTAATGTACTCATTCTCATCTATTGAAGTTACGATAGTGCTACCATACAGTATTTTTATATACTCTGCACGTTCTATGCTTGTGCATAGCCCGTAAGCAATATCTCGAGTGATATGAACGCCACCAATTGGAGCGCTGCTTGCATACACAAGTTTCCCTCTTTTGAAAATTCCAATTGCAGTGCACCCACCGCCTATATCAACAATAGCAGTCCCGAGCTCTTTTTCATCTTCACTGAGACACGCAAGACCTGCAGAATATGCAGAAGCAATACAACCTGCCATATTTAATCCACCATTATTGGTAATACAGTTTTCAATATTGGTAAGCGCTGGACGCGAAGCAGTGACAACATTAACATCAGCAGATAGTCTTTTTCCGTACAATCCACCAACTTCTTTTATGTCAGTCATGTCATCTAAGTGATATTTCAGTGGTATATTGTGAATGATAACATTTTCTTCAATATATTTCTCAAACGTCTGAAAAACTACACGTTTTATATCCCGGTCAGAAATTTCATGATTAGCTGCAATAATTTCATTATGTACTTTGAAAGATGAGATGCCACATCCAGCAATGCTTACATATATCTGGTCTATAGTTTCCTCTGACACTTGCTCAGCTAAACCTATAGTTGATGAGATGGAGTAATTTGCGTGTTTTACATTAGTTATCGACCCACCGTTTACACCTTCTGCAATCTTATAACCCGTTCCTGTTACTTTATAGCTGAAGTTGCCATTTATCTTAACGATTAGACAAATAATCTTTGTTGTACCTATGTCTAAAACAGCAAAAACGTTTCTCTTTGGTTTTGCTATTACTGCAGAGTACATTAGTTAACCTTATTACGCAATTTCATTTAAATTGTAGCTTTCTTTAATAATTTATATTTCTATTATAGATATAGCAACATTTTAATATACACTAAATTCTGGACAAAAGGAAAAGCAAAACATAGAATTATAATTTTTATGTCCATATTACCAATTGTAATTGCCCCTGATGAAAGACTAATCACACGTGCCAGTGAAGTAACAGATATAAACGATAAAATTAAAGAATTAGTAAACGACATGTTCGAAACTGTGTACGATGCAGAAGGTCTTGGCCTTGCTGCAGTGCAAGTTGGAGTGCTGAGGAGAGTTTTTGTTATGGACATTCAGCTCTCTCGAGCTGAAGACGAGCCAGTAGGGTATGAATCGACTGGCAAATTTTACATGATTAACCCTGAAATTACGGAATTATCCGATGAACAAGTAATTCTCAAAGAAGGGTGCCTTTCAATTCCAGAGCAAAGCTATGAAATTAAGCGTCCAAAATATTTGACTGTGAAATATAAGGATTTAAATAATGAGGAACAGACGCTAAAAGCTTGCGGCTGGCTCGCAAGGTGTATTCAGCATGAGCTAGATCACTTAAATGGCATATTATATATTAGACATTTATCTAAATTAAAGTATGATATGGCCATGAAAAAAGCACAAAAGGTTAAAAAGCATTATGAGCAATGAAGACCTAGAATTATTAAAATTTTACCATGAAGTGGGCGTTGATTGCACACTAATGGAGGGTGAAGAGGAAAAAAAATTGGAGAGCAAAGAGAGTGTACAACCCTCTGTTATCCAAACTGGGACTAAGAAGAAAGATGCAGGTATGCGCTGGAATGACACTAAAGATGGAAAAGACATGTTTCCAAGTGATTGGATAATTGAAGCAAGGAAACTTGCAGGTAAATGTGGTAGTGTGGATGAATTAAGAAGTGCAGTTGAATCATTTGAAGGTTGTGAGATAAAAAAAACTGCAACTAATACTGTCTTTTCCGATGGTAATCCAAATGCAAAAATTATGCTCGTTGGTGAAGCTCCAGGAGCAAATGAAGACCTTCAAGGCATATCATTTTGTGGTGCAAGTGGAATGTTGCTCGATAAAATGTTAAATGCAATCAATCTTGATCGCACTAAGGTATACATAAGCAATACTGTATTTTGGCGTCCACCTGGCAATAGAAAGCCAACCGACCTAGAGCTTGATATGTGCAGACCATTTGTCGAAAAACACGTTGCACTAGTTTCACCACAAATTTTAATTTTGGTCGGGGGAATCGCATGTTATAGCCTTCTTGACAGCACAAAAACTATATCGAATTTGCGTGGCAGATTTCATACGTACACTAACCAATATTTGTCCAATTCAATCACCACAGCCGCTATATTTCATCCAGCTTACCTACTTCGCCAACCGGCACAAAAACGTTTAGCCTGGGAGGATTTGAAGAAGATTAGGGAGTATCTTGATAACACCAATAACTGCACAAATACCTAATAAAGTGGTAGACCTCTTGCATAGTTTTTTGCAGCATGTTAACAATCGTTAGAAACGAAAAACTTACTTGACACCCTTCGCCAGCGCCCTTATCATGATAGTGAAGCTATTGTATTTGC
>NZ_JBIXJM010000063.1:0-3946 GCF_044752445.1 Wolbachia endosymbiont of Drosophila barbarae
TCCTTTCGTCGTGCTGTTGATTCTGCCTTCCTATGACCTGTTCGGACTATTATGAGAAATGCTATAACTAAGGCACTTGCCACCTAACTTGAATATGTAGACAGCGGTGTGCACCGTCGTTAACTAAAGATAATCCCATCCAGGAGAAATAGTTTTTACACTATTTCTCCTCTTTAGCATCAACCCTCAAAAAAACCGGCGTAGGTTTAGGCAGCGTAATGCCTAAGCTTACGCATGCGTTGCACAGAGATTTTAAATCTCGTTGTTCTTTCGGAATTTGCAGTTGATTTAGTATCATCTCTGCTGACTTGGGAACGATTGGCTGCAATAAAATGCCTATTATCCTGATATATTCCAGTAACTTGTAAATTACTAAATTCATGCGCTCTCTGTCAGTTTTGCTTAGTGTCCAGGGTGCACTTTTGTCTATGTAGGCATTTGCTTCAGAAGAGATGTTGATGATTAGAAGTATGATATGGTTAAATTCATACTTTGATAGGTGATTCATCACTTGATCGAGTATAGCTTTGCAACCTGGAAGACTTTCTTCACCTTTAAGTAGGCTTTGATCGATTGTTGGTACAATTCCAGAACATTGCTTGTGTAAAAATGAAAT
Source organism: Wolbachia endosymbiont of Drosophila barbarae (assembly GCF_044752445.1). Classification (NCBI taxonomy): domain Bacteria; kingdom Pseudomonadati; phylum Pseudomonadota; class Alphaproteobacteria; order Rickettsiales; family Anaplasmataceae; genus Wolbachia; species Wolbachia endosymbiont of Drosophila barbarae. Next base: position 617 of record NZ_JBIXJM010000063.1, read on the forward strand.
TGTTCTTTGCACTAAATTGCCTATGTTGTTTGCCAGTTCTGAATTTATCCGGCTGATCATATTTTTCTTACTAAAGTTGCCATCTTGGCCGAAGCTTGCTTCCCTGAGGAGAAAATAGCGTAGCTGATCAACACCAAACTCTTGAGCGAGGCCAATTGGATCTATGACATTACCAAGGGACTTGGATATTTTCTCTCCCTCGTTCAACCACCAACCATGAACTGCAATTTGTTTTGGCAGTGGCAGGTCTGCTGCAAGGAGAATCGCTGGCCAATATACAGCATGAAAGCGCAATATGTCTTTACCGATTACATGAACGTTGAAAGAGTTGTCAGCTAGGTTTGCAGCGCTTGACACTGGAATCTGCGTTTTCCCTTGGTTTGGTGTCATTCCAGCGCGTGACGCTGGAATCTGCGTTTTGGATTCTGCCCAAAATCTTTTATATTCCTCACCTTCAGTACTAGGGAAACCTATTGATGTAAGATAATTGGTTAATGCATCTATCCAGACATAGATTACGTGTTTGTCATTACCTGGTACTTTTATTCCCCAGTTAAAACTAGTACGAGAGATTGAGAGGTCAATGAGCCCTGATCTTACAAACGATATCACTTCATTTCTTCTGCTCTCAGGAAAGATAAAACTTGGCTGATTTTTATAGAGTTCCAGTAATTTGTCTTGCCAGTTTGACAAACGAAAAAAGTAGCTCTCTTCTTTTATCCACTGAACTTCTGCGCCTGTTGGTGCTTTGCCATCTATCAGCTCTGATTCCTGATAAAATGCTTCATCACGAACTGAATACCAACCCGAATAGGAATCCAAATATATTTGCCCTCTCTCTTCAAGTCTATTCCATAAAGCTATAACTGCTTTTTTGTGACGTTCCTCCGTAGTGCGAATAAAATCGTCATACTCAAAATTCATGAACTTAGCCAATTCTTTAAATGAAACGCTCACATCATCTGTAAATTCTTTTGGCTGCATTTCCTTTGCTTTAGCTGCTTTTTCTATTTTTTGTCCATGTTCATCTGTACCGGTGGTAAATTTGACATTTTTCCCAGCTAGTTTCATGAACCTTGCCACCACGTCACACAAGAGAGAAGTGTATGCATGACCAATATGCGGCTTATCATTTACGTAATATACTGGCGTGGTGATGTAAAAGTTCTCGAATTGTTCCATGGTTTCGCATTTTGATAAAAATCAACTGAGTTAATTATAGTATTAAAAAGGCAGTAATAAATAAATATTGATTGGGTTAAGCATAATTTTTGAAAAAAGCTATTTACTGAAATTTTATTAAAATAAGAAACAATCAGGCATGATTATTGAAAGAACAATGAGAAATTTTCTTGTAATTCTATTTATAGTTTTCTATGCATTTGATGCACACGCTGATGGAGCAACAGATGTAATGTGTAATGTAATAGGTTACGTTCATGGAATAGGTGGACCAATGATTACAGTGGTAATAATTGGTTCAAGCTTACTTGCAATATTTGGCAGAATGCCTTGGCCTGCACTTTTCGCACTGGGTATGTTTGTTGCTATGTTTTTTGGTGCTCCTCAAATTGTAACAAAGGTAACAGAAAAAGAAGTTTGTTGTCTTTTTAAAGGTCAAACCTTGGAGAATGGAAAGTGTGTTGCTGCTCCTGGATATGAACGTGTAGGTACAGGTTATGCTTGTCCTTCCGGTTGGGCGCTAACTAATAAAGGCTACTGTATAAAAGCTGGCCAAGATCCTTCAAAGTATTGGAAGTGAAAATGGTGCTTTTATAGAGTTAAATCTAACAAACCGCAGAGTATATAATTAACATCCACGCCTTTAGTTAGATTCCACTCACGCTTTATTACGTTGTACTCCATGCCAGCCATGTTTTGCAGCGTTACATTATTTTCTCTTAAGTGATTTGCAATTTCTGACGGCTTGAGAAATTTATTCCAGTTATGTGTACCTTTTGGCAGCCAATTTAATATGTACTCTGCACCAATTATTGCAAGACAAAAGGATTTAATAGTTCTATTTATTGTGGATATAAAGATTAACCCCTCCGGTTTTAGCAGTTCTATCGCTTTTTTCATGAAAAGCTCTAAATTATCCACATGTTCAACTACTTCCATCAACAGAACCACGTCGTACTTCTTGTCATTGCTTAGCTCTTCAATGCTGGTGTGTATATATTCTATATTTAACCCTACTTTTTTTGCATGTGAATGCGCTACTTTTATGTTTTCTTCACATACATCTATTCCCACAACGTTAATGCCAACGCGTGCCATTGACTCTGACAAAATGCCACCACCACACCCGACATCAAGCAATGATAATTCTTTTAAATTGCATTTTTTTAACTCTTTTATTTTCTCAATAATGTAAGATACTCTAACAGGATTCATCATGTGCAATGGTTTGAATTTGCCGTTCTCATCCCACCACTGGCCTGCCATTTTAGCGAATTTTGATATTTCATCTTCGTTATAAGTTTTTGTTTTTTTTTTCTTAGAGGTTATATTGCTGAGTTTATCAAGGCGTTTTTTATGTCTGCTTTCTTTTGAAAATTCTGTTTCGAGGAATTGTTTAACTATGTCTTTTGCTAATCCACTCGCAGTAAACCCTGCACCAAGACACAGTACATTTGCGTTGCCATGCTCGCGAGCTAATTTTGCAATCTCAACACTGTTACATAAAGCAGCGTAGATTCCTTCAAAACGATTTGCCACAGTACTCATGCCCAAACCTGTACCACAAATTAATATCCCATAATTTGCTTTTTTGCTTGTTATATCTTCTACAACTTTAACAGCATAGTTTGGGTAATCTACACACTTTTGCTTAGCAGTGCAGCCTTGATCTACTACTCTGTAACCTAGGGCTTCCAGGTAAGGTTTTATTTCTGATTTTAATTCATAACCAGCATGATCTGAGGCAATTGATACTATACCTAACATATAAGAAATAAAGACATTTTATATGGGTTTGAACTTTCTGTCAAGTCATTCAATGCTTCTGACCTTTTGGGAGTTCTAAAGCTATAGCTAAGGTTTTCCTACGTCATACCGCAATTCATTCCACAACTGTACGAACATTGTGATTTGAGAATAATCTCCGCCAGGAAGGGTGTCATCCCAGTGCTTTGGCACTGAGATCCAGAAAACTTAATTTTAAATAAGTACACCAGATAGCTGTATAATAAGAACTGGATTCCAGTGTCAAGCACTGGAATGACACCTTCTGTATAAATATTAAGAAATTTACCAAACGAAAAAAAAGGCAAAAGAAGCCCCGTGGTTGGCTAATTACTTACATTATACTTTCAAGTATGGCGTTTT